>JAAEQP010000079.1 GCA_024231375.1 bacterium
AACGCGAACTCCTCCGCGTTATCCGCCGGATCAAGTGCTTCCTCGTCAAGCACTTCCTGCCGAACAATCGCGTCAAAAAAGTGGCCTCCCTTCGGCATCCGCCCACTGGCCGCCACGCTCATGTCCCCTTCCGCATACTGAAGCAAGTCCCCATTCGCCTCGAACGCCGTGTTGAAATCCACCGGCACAAGCACCGGCGTCCCGTCAGCCAGCGTCCATTCCTTGAACGCAGTCGCCGGATACCCGAACATCGTCCCCGTGCCCGCCACACATTCCGTATCGACCCCCAAGGCCTCCCCTAAATCCGCCTTGATCTCCCCCAGCATCTGATACACCTCGACCACCTTCACCGGTGTCCCCGGCTTGTCCAGGCCAAGATGCTGCCGCAGTTGATACACCACGCTCACGTGCATGCCTGTCTGAAACCCACCTCCGAAATCCACAGGAAGCTTGTCGGGTTCCCGGTGTTCGCACGCCGCCAGGATTCGTTCACGCCCCGTCATCATTCCTCCTCCACCACCACGTCGAATTCCGCCAACGAAGCCCACGGGTGCGACGGGTCGGCCGCGTCCACCGCTTCGATCTTCACGTACCGCCCCTCAATTGCCTTGCTCAAGCGAATCTCCTTCAATCTCGAGGCGCCCCGCAGTCGCCCCCGTATCGCCGGCTTACCCCATTTCTCAGGGTTCTCGCTCACATACAACGCGTACCGCCCGATGCGCCCGTTCGCCATGTCCTGACGCGGAAGCAGCGAGATTCCCTTCACCGCAACCGATTGCTTCAGGTCCACCACGATCCAATGCGGGTACTTCGCAACCTTCGGTTCCCATGCCGTGTGCCAAATCGTGCCC
>JAAEQP010000080.1 GCA_024231375.1 bacterium
CAGTTGCGGGTGGCGCGTGGTCCCGGTCCGATCACCGAGATGGAATACTCGCCTACGGTGGCCTTGATGCCGCCGCGCTCGAAGGGAATGCTCCATTCGCTGACGCTCATGTACGACACGGTCTTGGGCAGCAGGTTGACTGCTTCCTCCGCCCAGTCGTCGCGCCAGCCCCAGTCCCATGCGATCAGTTCAGCCCCGGTCCCGGCCTGTTGGATGCCCTCGTCGATGGTGGCGTTGACGCCCGCGATGACGGCGGCGGGTCCCAGCTCTTTGCACCGCGGACAATTCGCACCCTGGCCATGGGACCAGCAGTTGGTGAAGTTCTCAGATGCCGTGATGGTGAAGAATCCGGCCAGATCGGGTACGGCCTTGCAGATCGTGGAAACAGACCCACGGATGTAGTCCTTCACCTCGTCTGTGCTCGAACACATGGCCCCGTAGGCGCCTTCCGTCACGCCCATCACCTCGGGGCAGTCCTCGAAGAAGGCCGTGGGCATGGACCGCGGCTCGTTGAGGTAGAGGTAGATGCCAACGCCGTGTTTTCGTGCTCGCGCGACGAGGGCGCCCAGGTTGGCGAGGCGCTCCTCGTATTGGGCGCTGAGCGACTCGTCCCAGGGGAACGGGGCGAGTTTGTACAGAACGGCCTGAAGCCACACGCCGTTCACGCCCGACCGCGCCAACCGCGCGAGGTACCCATCGGGAAACGGGTCGGCCTCGGGGTCGAGCAGCGGGTCGCCGTACAACGCAAAATAGGAATAGCAGTAGCGCGGCGAGAACATGCTCTCGCGCACGGGCGCGTCCGTCGGCTCGGGCGGTTCGGACAACTGCCGCACGAAATCGAACAGCGGCTCTTCGGCATGCAACACGCCCGCCGGAAACGCCTCGGCCATGCTCTGGCCGATGACCGCGGCTCGCGCCTTCGTCGCGGCGTCCGGTTCCGCATACTCCAGCGGCGCGCACTTCGGCTTCAGACGCCCGAGCTTGATGTACAGAAAGTCGTCTTCCCGCAGGGCGTAGTCCATTTCTTCGGCGGTCCAGTCCAGCAGTGTCAACAGCTGGTCGTAGGGTAGGAGGTGCCAGTTGCGGCGGATGACCGTGATGTAGGAGCGCCCCTGGTGGTCGGCCGTGATGGCAGGCTGTTTCTCAAGCCCCATGCTTTTGCCGACGGCCAGGATCTGGTCCTTGCTCGCGCCGACGGTTTCGGCCATCTGGTCGGCGGGCACCAGTTGCCAGTTCCGCCACACGAAGGCATGAAGCTGGTCCGGAAAATGCGGCACCGTCACGGGAACGGGCGCCGACCCAACCGGCAATTCGACCGCGCCAATCAGACTGCATCCCAGAATCGCCACGATCATGATGACACTCCCCCTCGATTCGCCGCGGCAACGGGTCGGCCGCGGCACTGGTTTGCTACTGAATCTCCGCGAGCCCTTCGCACATGACAATGTGACGGCTCGTGCCCAATTCTTCCATCCACTTCCGGACTTCCAACGTTTTCCACGGACCCGATCCACGGCCGCCGCCCTTGTCGTTGTCCCACAGCCACTTCGGGGCCGGCCACAGACAACAGGATGCGCCGACCCGTTCGTAGAAGGCCTTGTCAGCGCCGTTCTGACCGTGGTGCGACATCTGCACGTAATCCGACGGCAACCGGTCGGCGTAGGGTCCGTCCAAGAGCTTGCGCCCGCCTTCAGCGCCCAGATCTCCCGTGAAAAGGACTGATTTGCCTGCGTCGGTGACGCGCATCACGACGCTGGAATTGTTGATGGGGTTCTGCGTGATCTCGGGGTTCTTGACGCCCAACACCTCGATGGTGACCTCGTCGATGGTCATGGTTTGGCCGGGTTCGAGTTCGCTGACCTCCCGCTTCGCTGCGGCCATGCCTTCCTTGAATCTGTTCCAGAGTGCCACCTCGCTTTCGCCGGTGTGGGCCTCCATCCAGGCGTCGTCGGGCAAGGAACCACAGAAGGAGTCTATCTTGAGGTCGCCAGGTTGCTTCAGGATTTCGATCAGAGCCCCCACGTGGTCGTCGTGCATGTGGGAAATGAACCAGGTATGGACATGATTCCCCCGCTCGGCAATGAACGCGCGCAGATAGGCCGCGTCGCCCGGCATGCCGCCGTCGATCACGATGAGCGACCCTTCGGCGGTCTGCATGACGTACGACATCATCTGGGTGTGGGTCTGGTTGGGAAGTTGCCACAGTGTGAACCCGGAAGGGCCTGCCCCATCCTCGGCGCCGCAGGCCGCGCAGGCGTTCAGTCCCAAGTAGAGCGCCAAGAGCGGTGCCGCGCCGTGTCCGATGAGTGATTTGGTAAGTTGCACGATCAGATGTCCTCCAGTTCTCTCTTGCGGAAACGCCCCGTATCCTAGCGGGCTCTTCCTTCGAAAACCAGTTTCGCGCAGCCGGATCATCGACGGAGACGCCGCATTCTTGATACCATTCGTGGGATGCATGTTGAAGAGTCAGAAACAGTGACGTTCCCGGGTACCGCGCGGCTGGTGGCGCTGGCGGCCGCCGCGTGCGCGCTGGCGGTGTACCTCCTGACCCTCGCGTGGACCGTCACGGGCGAGGATAGCGGCGAATTGATCGCGGCTGCCCATACGATGGGCATTCCCCATCCGACCGGCTATCCCACGTGGTGCATCCTGGCCAAACTCATCCTGAAGATCGTGCCGTTCGGCTCCGTGGCCTGGCGCGCGGCCCTGTTGTCGGCCATGCTCGGCGCGGCCACCGTGTACTGCGTGGTCCTCTTGGTGGTGCGTCTGACGCAGAGCCGGGGCGCGGCGTTTGTAGCGGGTCTTATGTTGGCGTTCTCCTTCGAGTTCTGGGAGCAGAGCGTCATCGCCGAGGTGTACACCCTCAACGCGGTCCTGCTCATCCTCTGCGTATGGCTCCTCATCCGGTGGCGCGATACACACCGTCCCGCCCTGCTCTACATTTTCGCCCTGTGTTACGGCCTGGGTCTCGGCAACCACAGCAGTATGTATCTTGTGATTCCTGTGCTGGCGCCCTACATCCTTTGGGTCGAAGGCACCGCCCCGGATCGCGCCGGACACTATGCGCGCGCCATCGCGTTTGGGTTGCTCGGCTTCGCAGTGCATCTGTACCTCCCCATACGATCCATGGCAGATCCCGCCATGGATTGGGGCAACCCCGAATCGTGGCCCGCATTCTGGGATGTCTTCACCCGCAAGCAATACCAGCACATCATCGTCGCGCACCCAAGGAGCCCCGGGCTGTTTCTGCGCCAGTGCGCGGAATTCGTGCGCATATTCAACGGACAGGGCATGGTGGGGGCACCGTTGCTCATGCTCATCGGTTTCTTTACGCTGCGGAACAGAGGCCGTGCCTACGCCTGGCTCTTGGCAGGTCTGTTCACCGTCCTTGCGATGACGGCTATCGTCATTCCGAATTTCGCCATTACGCGCAAGGAAATCTGGATCAACACGACCTATTGGATACCTGCATACGTTGTTGCCGCCATCTTGTGCGGGGCGGGGCTGGCCCGATTGGCGCAGGCATTCCGCGCACCGCGCGGCAGGGTTGTGCTCTGGGTGGGATCAGTGTTTCTCATCGGTCTCCCGCTTGCCATGAACTACCGAGCGAACGACAAGAGCGACTACCATTTCGCGTCCGATTACGGCGAGAATGTGTTGCGTACGCTGGACACCGATGCCATCTATTTCGGCGACGGCGACCACCATCTGTTCCCCGTGCTCTACTACCAGATCGTCGAAGGGCGACGACCGGACGTCCTCGTGGCGAATCCGTACGGCTACATCCCGGAGCATGTCTATGCCGATATGCCGGAGGACGCAAAGCAGGGATTCGGACGCATCCCGTCCGACCGGGACGATGAACGCATTGCTGCGTGGCTGATCGCAAACACCAATCGCCCCGTCTACTTTGCCGCCAAGCCGGCCCCCCAAGCGTTGGCCGGTTGCCGCATCGTCGACGCGGGACTGCTCTACCGGGTGGTGCGTGAAGGAGAATCGGTCGATGCCGACGCCATTTGGGACCGGTACGGCTGGCACACGACCGACCCGGCCGACACCCGCGGCGATTGGACGGCGGAACTGGTCCTGTACGACTACTACTTCGCGCGTGGCAGGCATCTCTTGACCAAAGGCGAGACGGCGCAGGCGCTGGAAAGTCTGCGCATTGCCTTGGACGTGGCCGACGCGACCGCGCTGCGGTTGAACGATGTGGGCAACGTATTGGCGGAACAGGGCCTGTACACCGACGCGGCGAGCCACTATCAGCGCGCCCTTGACCTCGATCCCGATTGCGACATCGCCCGTTTGAATCTGGGCCGTGTCGACATGGCGCGCGGGGCGTTCGGGGACGCGTTGGCCTCGTTTGAGACCGCGCTCGCGCGCACCCCGGAGGATGCGACGGCATCCTATCTCGCTGCACGGTGCGAGGCGGCGATGGGAGACCACGAAGCCGCCCGGACACGTCTGGAACGCCTGCTCGAGGCGTGGCCCGACGATGCCACGCTCCGTGAGCAGGCCAGCCGACTGTTGGCTGAAGTGACCTCGACGAGCGAAACCCCATGAGAGCAGGCGTCGACCTCACGGAAGGCCCCGTGGGCCGTCACTTGATTCGGCTCACCCTGCCAAGCATCGCGGGATCGTTGGCCATCATTGTGTTCAACGTCACCGACACCTTCTTCGTGTCGCGGTTGGGCACGGACCCCCTCGCGGCCATGGGATTCACGTTCCCTATCGTCATGGTGGTGGGATGCATCGCCATGGGATTGGGCATGGGCACCACATCGGTGCTGGCGCGGGCCGTGGGCGCTCGCGATTTCGACCGCGCCAAACACACCGCCACCCACGGGATTCTGCTGACCATTCTCGTCGTCGCCGGAATCAGTGGGTTCGGATTGGTCACCATTGAACCCCTGTTTCGCGCGCTCGGCGCCGCGGACACCGTGATGCCCCACGTGCGCGCCTACATGGAAGTATGGTATTGGGGCGCCGTGGCGGCCATTATGCCGCCCGTGTGCGACGGATGTATGCGCGCTACCGGCGACATGGTGCGTCCGTTGGTCGTCATGTGTGTGTGCGCGCTGGTGAACGTCGTACTGGACCCCATCCTGATTTTCGGGTTGCTCGGGTTTCCCGCCATGGGCATCAAAGGCGCGGCCGTAGCCACCGTCATCGCACGGTGCTGCGGGATGGTCACCACCCTGTCCTTCCTCCATTTTCACCATCGGCTGGTAGACGTCAGCATCCCGCGTCTGCACGAAGTGCTCGGCTCATGGAGCCGCATCCTAGCGGTAGGATTGCCGGCGGCCATGACCCAGTTGCTCAACCCGCTCTCCCAGGGCTTCGTCACCAGACTTGCCGCGACGACGGGCGGGGCGAGCGCGGTAGCCGCCATCGCGGCAGGCAGCCGAATCGAGAGTTTCGCGTATATCCTGCCCATGGCGTTCGGCATCGGGCTTGGACCCATGATGGGCCAGAACTGGGGTGCCGCGCGAGGTGACAGAATCGATCAGTCCCGGCGCATCTCCAACCGGCTCGCAGTGGCCTTGGGATTGGGCACGTGGGTGCTGATCGCGCCGTTCGCACTGAAGCTGGCGGGGTATTTCAGCGACGAATCGGATGTCGTCCGTATGGCGGCCACCTATCTCGCACTTGTCGTCCTGGGCCACGCAGGTCAGAACCTGTCCATGTGGACCAGCCTGTCGCTGAATTCCGTGGGGAAATCAGTGTGGGCCGCCTTGTTGAATGTCGCCCGCGTTCTGGTGCTGTTCGTACCTGCAGCTTTCGTGGGTCGGTCCCTCTATGGATTCACGGGCATGATTGCAGGTATGGCGGCCGCCAATCTGGCCGCCGGCTTGCTGGCCTTCTTCATGGGACGGTCTCTGCTGCGGTTGCCGGTGCGCGAGGACCTTCAGTAGGAGGAATCCGGCCCGTGGCGTTCCTTTCTCGGCCATACTGGCGCTTCCGCGCGTTTTACGCTAGGATATGGATCACGAGCGTTGGGGAAACAACTGCATGGGGAGCAGGGCATGGGCGAAGGAGCGTTACCGGTCCTATTCATTGGGGGCATCATTGTCCTCGTCGTTGTTCTGGGCATTTTCGGATGGCTCAGGGAGAAGAAGCGCCGGGAAGCCTTCCAAAAACTGGCGCAGTCGCTCGGACTCCGGTACCTGCAACGCGACAGTTCGATCGCCCGCCGCTACAGGTTCCTGGACAAGCTCCGGCAAGGCGATAACCGCTACGCATTCAATCTCATGGAAGGCGTGTATGAAGACCATCCGGTGCATGTGTTCGATTACCACTACGAAACCCACAGCACCGATTCGAAGGGACGCAAGCAGACCCATCATCACTACTTCAGCTTCTTCATCCTGGAGCAGGAACGAGCATTTCCCGAACTGCGCATCTATCCCGAGGGATTTCTCAGTAAGTTCGGACAAATGGTCGGGTTTGAAGACATCGATTTCGAATCCATTGAATTCTCCAAGGCCTTCTGCGTCCGGTCCAAGGACAAGAAGTTCGCCTACGACATCTGCCACACGCGGATGATGGAATACCTGCTGAAGAATCGGAAACTGTCCCTGGAGATCGAGGGGCATTGCCTGGCCATGGGGTTTGACACGAGGCTGGCGCCGGAGGCCATCCCGGGACGCCTGCGCCAGTTGATCGAAATCAGGGAGCTGTTCCCCGAATACCTGTACCGGTTGTAACACAACCAAGCGCGTAAGCAACTCGCCGCGACGCGGCGCGATAAGGAGTGCGACATGGAGATGCTCATCGTATTGGGGGTGCTGCTGGGCCTGGCGCTGGTGGTGGCAATGGTGGTGGCTGGCATGTACAACGGGCTGGTGCGCGTCCGCAACCACTGCGAGGACGCCTGGGCGAATGTGGACACCGAACTGCAACGCCGGTACGACCTCATCCCCAATCTCGTCAGCACGGCCAAGGGATACGCCACGCACGAGCGCGAACTGCTGGAGGAGGTCACTCGACTCCGCCAGGATTGCGTCAACAACAAGGGTACGCCTGGTGAACAGGCGCAGACCGAGAACCTTCTCTCGGGCGCCCTCGGCAACCTCATGGTTCGTCTCGAGGCCTATCCCGACCTGAAGGCCAATGAGAATTTCCTCCAGGTTCAACAGGAACTGGCGAACACGGAAGACCGCATTCAATCGGCGCGCCGGTTCTACAACGGCAACGTGCGCGAGAACAACAACAAGGTGCAGATGTTCCCCACGAACATTATTGCAGGCATGTTCGGATTCCAGGACCGCGAGTTTTTCGAGTTGGAGGACGAAGCGGCGCGCAAAGCACCCAAGGTTCAGTTCTAGCGACTCTGCGAGCGATGGGAACAGACCGGTGTTCAGTGCCGTCATCGGCAGTGAGAGGACAAGCCATGGACTACGTACCCTTCGGCAACACCGGCATGAAGGTGTCGCGCCTGTGTGTGGGCTCCATGACCTTCGGCGGCAGGCTCGATTTCGAGTCCAGCGCCCGGGTCGTCGACGAGGCCCTGGACCGTGGCATCAACTTCATCGACACGGCCGACAGCTACGGTAGCAGCGAAGAAACGCTGGGGAGAATCCTGTCCCAGGAGAAACGCGAGAAAGTCTACCTCGCCACCAAGGTCTTCCGGCAACTCTGCCGCGACAAACAGGTCGGCCGCAACAGCCGGGTCAACATCATCCATTCGCTTGAGCGAAGTCTGCGGTTGCTGAACACCGATTACGTCGATCTGTACCAGCTTCACCATCCGGACCCCGATACACCCATCCAGGAGACCCTGGAAACCCTCGATTCTCTCGTGAAGCAGGGCAAGGTGCGGCACGTCGGCGTGTCCAACCATTACGCGTGGCAAATGGCCTACATGCTGGGCGAAAGCAAAGCCAATGGCTGGTCACCGCTCGTATCGATTCAGGCGAACCACAGCATACTAGACCGCCAGGTCGAGATGGAGACCGTACCCTTCTGCGATAGGTTCAACATCGCCATGATGTGCTATTCGCCCTTGGCGGGCGGGGTCCTCACAGGCAAGTACATGGGCGTGGAGTCTCCTCCCGAGGATTCGCGCGCCGCATCCATGAATTACCTCATGGCCTACCTCGAGGACGACGGCGTCACCACCATCCTCGATAACATGCGCGAAATCGCCGTCGATCTCGACCTCACCATGAACCAACTCGCCGTGTCGTGGCTGCTCGCCAAACCCTATGCCACGACCGTCATTCTCGGCGGCACGAAACCCGAGCATTTCTCGGCCATCTACGACGTCGCCGACCAAGAGTTGCCACCCGAAGTCGTTGGTAAGATCGACGAGGTGTCCGCCGCCCGCGTATACGGTCCGTTCACCAACCAACCCCAGAGGAACGCGCCCGGCGTGTCGGGGACTCGATAGACCCGCGGCGTCTCTGGTGCGTTTGGGATGGGCTTCCAGGATCGAGTAGTATGCCGCTTGGGGTCCACGAACCGGATTCCACGTCCACACTGCGACTTCGGGAGGAATTATCATGAAACTCGGCTTGGTCACGTACAACATGGGCAAGGACATGGCCCTGCCCGATCTCATTGCCTTCTGCCAGGAGACTGGCGTCGAAGGCGTCGAACTTCGCGCAACGCACGCCCACGGCGTCGAACTTGAACTAACGGCCGGCGAGCGGGCCGATGTGAGGAAGCGGTTCGCCGATTCGCCTGTCGAACTCGCGGGACTCGGGTCCGCCTACGAATATCATAGCGCCGACCCGGCCGAGGTCCAGGCCAACATCGACGGTTCCATTGCTTACGCGCAACTCGCCGCCGACGTGGGCGCGCCCAGCATCAAGGTCCGGCCCAACGGGCTCAATACCGACAAAGGCATTTCGCCCGAATCCACCTGCGAGCAGATCGGGAAGGCCATTCGCAAAGTGGCCGAGGCTGCGGCGGATTTGGGCGTCCAGATTCGCATGGAAGTGCATGGCGGTGGGTCGTCGGATCCGCGTCTCTGCCGGCTTATGATGGACCACGCCGATCATGACAACGCACTCATCTGCTGGAACTCCAACCCAACCGACATGGACGAGAACAACAGCATCGACTGGAGTTTCGACCTGCTGAAGCACAAGATCGCCCAAGTTCACATCACCGACATAGGCGTGTACCAGTATCCCTGGCAGGATCTGTTCAACAAACTGAAGGGCATCGGGTTCCAAGGCTTCTGTCTCGCCGAGATTCAGCCCATCGACCAGCCCGAGCGGTTCATGAAGTACTACCGCACCTTGTTCGACCTGTACACGGGCCAGTACGCGTGGCCCCGCGGATAGCGTGCGGTCGTCTAAACCGCTGTGACGAACCCTAACGACATGACAGAGAATCACGAAATGGCGGAAGCGCTGGACCAGGACGCTTCCGCCATTCTTGATCGACCGGTCGATACCTTGCCCGGCATCGGTCCGAAACGAGCGGTACTGCTCGGCAACCTGGACATCGCCACCGTACGCGATCTTCTGTACCACCTGCCTCGCGCCCACCAAGACCGGCGCGCCATCACATCGATCGCCGATCTCAACGAGGGCGATTCGGGCACCGTCGAGGCCGAAGTAATTCGGTCGCGTGCTGTCCGGCTGCGCCGGAGACTGTCGCTGGCCGAGATCCTGTTGCGCGACGAGTCCGGCGAGATCAAGGCCATCTGGTTTGGACAGGACTATCTCGCCCGCGCCCTCCGCCCCGGCATGCGCGGCCTGTTCACCGGGGCGGTCAGCAAGTGGAAGGGGATTGCGCTACGCAATCCCGAGTATGAATTGCTGTCCGGCGACGAAGAAGATCGGCTCAACACCGGTCGCGTCGTGCCCATCTACAGGCTGACGGACGGTGTGACCCAGCGCATGCTGCGCCGGGCCGTCGCAGCCGCCCTCGAGGGTCTCGACGAACCGCTGGAGGAAACGCTGCCCGACGAGGTGCGTCAGCGGCACGGATTCCCCGGCATCGACGAGGCCATCCACCTCGTTCACTTCCCCGACGAACCCGACGCGGCCCGCGCCGCCCGCAACCGGTTCGCCTACGAGGAACTGCTTGGCATCCAGGCCGGTGTCTTGGCAGTCCGCGCCGCGCGGCACCGCGATGCGAACGGCCTGCGTCATGTCGTGGACGGGCCGCTGCTCGCCGCACTCCGCGCGTCGCTGCCCTTTTCGCTCACGCCCGGCCAGGAACGCGCCGTTGCCGACATCCGCGACGACATGGCGTCGTCCCGGCCCATGGTGCGTCTCATCCAGGGCGACGTGGGATCAGGCAAGACGGTGGTTGGTCTGCATGCCGTAGCGGCCGCCGCCGACGGCGGACACCAGACGGCGGTGATGGCCCCCACCGAGATCCTGGCCGAACAGCACGGCCTCAGTCTCGCTGCCTTGCTCGAACCACTGGGCATCCGCGTGGAAGTGCTCACCGGCTCAACGCCCGGCGCGGCCGATGTGCGTGCCCGCGTGGCATCCGGCGCATGCCACGTCGTGGTCGGCACCCATGCGCTCATCCAACAGTCCACCCAGTTCCACAATCTCGGACTCGCCATTATCGACGAGCAACACCGGTTCGGTGTCATGCAACGGAGCGCCCTCGTCGAGAAGGGGTTCAATCCCGATCTGCTCCACATGACGGCCACGCCCATCCCGCGCACCTTGGCCATCACGGTCTACGGCGGTATGGACATCTCCGTCATCGAAGACCTGCCGCCCGGCCGAAAACCCATCAAAACCAAACGCGTCACCCCCGCCAACATTCCCAAACTGCATGACGCTATCCGCCAACGGGCCGAGAAGGGGTTCCAAACCTACTACGTCTGCCCCTTGGTGGAGGAATCCACCAAACTCGACCTCACGCCGGTGACGCGCCATTGCGATGAACTGTCCGCGGGTCCGTTGGCGGGACTTCGCGTCGGCCTGATCCACGGCCGACTGCCGTCACGCGAGAAGGACGCAGCCATGCGCGCCTTCAAGAACGGCGATCTCGACGTGTTGTTCTCGACGACCGTGATCGAGGTGGGGGTGGATTGTCCCAATGCCGTGACCATGGTGATCGAAGACGCGCCTCAGTTCGGGCTCACCCAGTTGCACCAACTCCGAGGCCGCGTGGGACGGAGCGAGTTGCAGTCCTACTGCTACCTGCTCGGGAAACACAAGAATCCCGATGGAAAACGCCGGATTGAGGTCATGTGCCAGACCACCAGCGGATTCGACATCGCCGAAGCCGACCTGGAACTGCGCGGTCCCGGCGAGTTTCGAGGCGTTCGGCAGGCGGGCATGAGCGATCTCCGGTTCGCCGATCTCATCCGCGACGTGCGCCTCCTTGACGCAGCCCGTCGCGACGCCCAGGCCATCCTCGAGAGCGACCCCGACCTGACCGACCCCGCCCACGCCGCCGTAGCCCGCGCTGCCGCACGCTTCCGAGAACTCAACGCATAGGTGCGACGCAGGACATAGAAAAGGCCCTTCCGGGTGGAAGGGCCTGTAGCGCACGGACTTGTGAACGGTTTCCCGTTACTTCTTCTCGCGGTGCATCGTGTGCTTGCGCAGTTTGCGGTTGTACTTCATCCGCTCAAGACGGCCGGTGGTGTTCCGGGGATTCTTGCGCGTGAAATACCGCGACGAGCCCGGCTCTTCGGTGCATTCAAGAATGACCTGAGGCCGATTTTCTTTTCCCTTTTTCGCCATGAAACGTTCCTCCTGCAAGGGCGGCTCACCGCCATCGTCGAGTCAAACACCATCAATCGGGCGCGCGCAACCCACAAGGCGCAGCCCAAGGGTAATCATGGAAGCACGGAATAATGCCTGATACCCGCCACCAATGTCAAACGAACCGCGACCGGCGAATCCGGCGCTTCATGGACAGGATACCTGGTTCCTCTTCTCCCCGCTCCCATTCGTGACAGTCCCGCCGCGGTTCCATTGGATTCCACACAGCCCTTTCCGGTATCCTCTTGCTTTCCGTAGGTTACCAGACCATTTGCTTCATGAAAGGGTGCATCATGTCCGAGAAACGGGAGATTATCCTGTCCGGTATCCGCCCCACCGGGCGGCTTCACTATGGCAATTATTTCGGCGCGGTCAAGAGTTTCCTCGACCTCCAGGAACAGGGACATCTCTGCTATTACTTCATCGCCGACTACCACGCCCTGACGACCATCACCGAGTCGACGGACTACTATCGCCAGACCGTCGATATGCTCCGTACTTACGTGGCATGCGGACTTGACCCGGTCAAGTCGGTCATCTATCGACAGAGCGACTTGCCATGCACCGCCGAGTTGACTCTCCTGCTCGGCATGGTCACCAACATCGGCCATCTCGAACGCGGCACCACCTACAAAGACAAGATGGGCAAGCTCGGCGAACGCCGCGACGGCACCGAGGGCAACCCCTTGTCCTACGGCCTGTTGGGTTATCCCGTGCTCATGGCAGCGGACATTCTCATTGTCCAGGCGGACATCGTGCCGGTCGGCGACGACCAGCGGCAACACGTCGAGATGGCCATGGACCTGGCCAAGAAATTCAACCATCGGTTCGGCGAAACCCTCAAGATTCCCGCGTCCGTGGCACGCAACGCCTTGCGCCTGCCGGGCCTCGACGGTGGCGACAAGATGGGCAAGAGCGAGAACAACACGCTCGACCTGCTCGACGACCCCAAGACCGTGCTCAAGAAGGTGAAGTCCGTGCCTACCACGACCGACCCGGAGCCGCTTGAGGTGGACAGCGACGATCCCGAGGTCGTTATCCCGCGCATGCCGAACAGCGTAGGCGCCCTTTATCGCATGCTGAATCTGCTCGCGCCCGAAGACGTCTACCTCGACTTCGTTGGCCGATACCGCCGAGGCGAGAAGTTCTACGGCGATCTCAAGAAGACCCTGGCCCAGTACGTGTCGGAATTCAACGCGCCCATCATCGAGAAGTACAACGACCCGGCCAACAACGAAGACTCCGTCCGCGACTTCCTCAGCGACAATGCCAAGAAGGTGACGCCCGTCGCCCTCGAAACCGTCGAGGCCTGTCGCGCGGCCATGGGCATCGGCCATAGCATTTACCGGGCATAGACACGCCGAGAAGCGTCACCGTTCCGGCGTGAAGTGGGGGAAACGGCATGAAGGTTCTCATCATCGGCGGCACCCGGTTCCTGGGCGCGGCCATCGCACGCGAACTCGTGGCTCACGGGAACGACGTGACCGTGTTCCATCGCGGCCAGACCGACCGGGGCAAGCTGCCCGATACCGTCACGCACATCCTCGGCGACGCCCGCGACCGCACTCAGGTCGAAGACCACGTGCGTTCCGGCGGATTCGATGCGGTGGTGGACACCATTCTCAATGCCGATGACTTGGAATGGTACCTGCCCCTGCTCCAGGAATGCTCCGGCAAACTGGTCCACTGCGGGTCCACGGGCGTGTACGCGCCTGCCGAATCGGTTCCGGTGCGCGAAGACGACCCCACGCCATGCCCGCCGGAGTTCGGCGGGTTCCGATCCAAACTGCTCCAGGATCAGGCCGTCGTGGCCTTCCACGAGAAGACCGGCTTCCCGGTCTGCTCGCTCCGCATCAGCAACGTCTACGGCGCGGGCGACGTGCCCCTCGACATCTGGGGCGCCCGCCAACCGCAGTACTTCCAACGTGTCGCCGACGGCAAACCCATCTGGATTCCCAACGACGGCAAGGCCCTGCTGCAACCCGTCCACGTAGAAGACCTTGCGCGTGGGTTCCGTGCCGCCCTCGAACGCGACTGCGTCGCCGGCCAAATCTACAACCTGTCCAGCGACCGCGCCGTCACGCTCACCCGCTACGTCGAACTCGCCAAGGAACTCCTGGGTTCCGATTCACCGACCCAGTGCGTGCCCATGGACGAGATCATCGCCACCGGAAAGGCCAACGAAGCCGGTATCCGGTTCGTGTGCGAACACATGAGCATCGACAGCGCCAGAGCCCGCCGCGACCTCGACTACACGCCCAGATTTGACGTGAAGGAAGGTCTCCGCGACAGCCTGCAATGGATGGTTGCGGAGGGATTGCTCAACGCCGAAGTGGGGTGATGATGACTGTCTGCCTCGGTTTTACCCGTTAGGTTTGAGGAAGCCGGTTTCCGTGCCGTAGCGGACGGTTCGGGCAGCATTATCAATCTGCTTCTCCACGAGGTCCACGAGACACCATTCATCCGTTTCGGCGTCTTGTTTGCCGCCGGTCATCCCGTATTCCTCCTTCAGCTTGGGTAGTAGCGTGGCAAGTCTTGGGTGGACGTCTTGTGCCGTTTTTGGGAAGTCCTCGAAAGCGATATCGAGGTAGGTTGCGGCGCGAACGCGGTGCTCAAAGGGCGCAGGCTTTTCCAGATAGGCGAGAAGCGCCTCCAGCAGCACTTCGTGACCATGGTAGTCCGTGACGCCGTTGAACGCGCGCGTGTCCGGCGGGGGTACGCCATAGTCCACACGCCACCGCAGACCTGTCACCATTGTGTGCAGCACTGCACTGATGTGAGTACGGAACAAGCGTTCGTCCCCCATGCCCCAGAAGATGTCCAAGTCGTCTGGAATGCCGTCTTCCATGAGTATGCGGGTCGCTAGTAGGATCCCTTCGTATGACGATTGCTTCTGGTGAGGAGCGGCACTCTTGGGTGTTGGGCCTAGGATGCAG
>JAAEQP010000081.1 GCA_024231375.1 bacterium
TGGACGGATTGGCTCCTCATTGTCGGGTTCGCCGTTCCTGGGACCATACTAACCTTGTCCCTGCTGTCCCTCTATGATCGGCCTACGGTGTCGCGATGGATGACGCCGGCGACCCTGGTCATCGCCGCGTTGGTCGTGCGTTACCTCACCGTCGGTTATCGGCTCGTCGGAACCGCCGTGATGCACATCCCGGACGAACTCGTCGTGGCCCCCTGGGTCTCCTATGGCACGTGGCGGTGCCACTGACGCGTGTGGCCCTGCTGGCGTCGCTGGCGGTCACGTTCGTTCTGGCGGTCGGTGAAATCGGCGCCACGATCTTGTTGTATCCTCCTGGTGGCAAGACGCTCCCGATAGTCCTGTATAGCATTGAGGCCAACAGCCCCCACGCCTTCGTGTCTGCGATGGCCATCCTCCAACTCCTGGTCTTGTTACCTCCCCTTGCGGCGATTGCGCTTCTTGTTCGCTTTATCCCAGAATGAGGTATGCTGAGGATGGCGCCGTTGCGACGCACGCGGTAGACTTCAATGGAAGGCCGCCGGTTCGGTCCGAA
>JAAEQP010000082.1 GCA_024231375.1 bacterium
GACAAACGGGGACTGCCAAGCTCTTGCGTCCCATTATTGCCCTTCTTAGGGCGACAATGGGTGGCTGTCCCCAGGTTATCGCGGCCTGCGCGCGGGAGAATGCCACTTTTTCAACAACCTCACTGTCCCTGGTCTCTTCTGATTTAGGCATAGACCGATTTGAGATAGACCTCCAACGCCTTCAACCGATGGGCGTGCGTGTGATGGGCCGCGATGCGCCGTTGGGCAGCCCGAACGAGGGCGGCCCGCTCGTCCGGACGCGCGAGATAGTAGCGGACCTTGTCCTCCAGTTCCTCCAACGAGGCGTACGTCACGACCTCTGAGTCAGGGTCAAAGAACTCGTCAAGATCACCCTGCCGGTCGCTGATGAGGAAGCCTCCGGCGGCGGGACAGTCGAACACGCGTTGGTTGACGGCCGACCCCATTTGCAGGCTGGTCGTGTTGAGGTTGATGGCAGTCCCTCGGTAGAAGGGCGCAAGCGCGTCGAAATAGCCCACCTTACCCCCGCATCGACTGTGAACCTGGGTCCATTCTTCATCGCCCCGGACTTCGAGTCCCAGGTGGTCCAACGCCGCCGCCAGCCCGAGCCGGAGCCGTTTGGTGGCCTCGTACACCATGCACAGCTCCACGTGACGGCGGTCGCGCACGCTGCACTGCGCCAGAATCTCCGGGGCGACAATCCTCTCCACACCCTCCGCAAAAGCCTCCCGTGTGACCCGACCTTCGTCGAATGCCGCACGAACAGCGCGAGCAACCTCGGGCACGGCGTCGTCCAGTTTCTCCCACGCCTGCGCGGCCAGTTGGATCATGGAGATGCCCACAAAACCAAGGTCTCGCTCGAACACCGTCGCGGGATCGCCATTGAAAATGTGGGGGTCGGTGGCCAAGGGCATGAAGTGGACATGCTGAAACCCAAGCGACCTCAAGTGCCCCGTGTAGGCGCGCTCCCATACCGCCGCCACGGCGCAATCCGACAGGTGCAGCTTGCGGTCGTACAGAATCATGCGGGGCGTGTCGGTGAACCAACTGACGTACGGGATGCGCGCATCCTCGAAGAATCGCGCGAACAGCCCTTCCACATCCATGCCCGCATAGTTCGAGGCCATCACGAAATGGGGTTTGAACTCGCCAACCGCCGTGAACAGCGCCTTCACATCGTCGCGCGTGAGGTTACCGGTGATGACCGAAGGGACCGTGGTTGTTTCCCAACCGAGTTGCGCCGCGGCACGCTTCCACGACTGCTCAAAGAAGTAATCGGCCGTCAGGATGAGCATGCGGGTTGGACCCGCGAACCGCGGATAGTCCAGAATCCGGCTGAAGCCGGGCGATATGTTGAGACGCGCTTGTTTCATAACGTGATGGTAGCAGGACAACGGCGTGCCGCTCTATTCAATCACTGCCTCCACCGCGTGCTTCGGCCTCGCGAACTCCCGCTGGAACGCCCCGAACCCGATCCACCGGCCCCCGTCGCAGCCGACTGAGCCCGCCCAACCCCCTTCAACACCACGCTGAAGATGGCCACCATCGCGGCCGCCCCCATCAGGATGATCGTGGCATAGAGCAGATAGGGCGGGTTGTTCTTGCGCCACACCTCTGCCCGATGACGGCGGATCGCGAGCTTGACCGTGGCCACGATGGCCTGCGGCAACTGGCCAGCGCCTTTGACGCGGACGGTCCGGCCGTCCGTCGCGCTTGCGAGTCGCCCCATGGCGGCCACGGCGGGGTCGGTCCAGGAGGATCCTTGGCGCGGCGTGAGCAAGGGGTAGACGTGAACCGGGTCAAGCTCCTCAGCACGACGGGCCACGTCATCGAGTGTTCTGCCCTCGAAATCGGGATCGTGGGGAGGCCCATCGCACATGGGAATGGCAACTTTCGCGGCCCCGTGACGCCATCCCATGGCGACCGCTTGTCCGTTTCCATCGGCGCGGGCGTCCATGGCACACATCAGTGCCGCATACAGGTCCTCGGCGTAGTCTCCGCCCCCAGTCACTTCGATGGCGTCGATGGCATCCTGAATGGCCTGTTCGTCGCCGGTAAGAGGCCACGCATTGAGCCAACCCGACTTGGCGTCGGCCACGTTGTCCCCGTACGTGACAAGCCCCACCTGGAGCGAGATGTTGTTGGTGTCGCAATGCTTCGTGAGTGAATCGATGATCTGCGCGGAACTCTGCTTCACAGTGGCGATATCATCAGCCATTGACCCAGTCTGGTCGATCACGAAGACGACGTCCAGGATGCCTTGAGAGGTGGGCGGCTCGGGCGGCAGCGGCTGTTCGAGCGGCAGGACGCAAAGCCCCGCCACACGCGGACTATCCTCGAACTGGATTGCCGCACAGGCCGCCATCGAGCCAGTCGCTGTTCTTTCCTGCCAGAGGTCGACCCTCCCCGGCTTGCAGCGGTAGAGGTCATCCGGCCATCCGCACAGCCCCGAATAGGGATCAACTGCGAAGGCCACAACCGCAGACGAAGGGTCGTCCAGCAAATCGCTCATGGCAGCCGCATCCGGGTTCGATCCCGGGAAGCCATCCAGCGCTTCGCGCACCATGTTGGCAATAGCGCCACGCTTGCCCGTGAGGATGCCACTGACAAGCTGCGTCTCCACTGACTGCTTCGCTTTTCCGGAATCAACACCTGATGCGGGACCAACACCGAAGACACGGATTGTATCGACGTCGATCTCGATGGTGGGGTCGAGCGACTCCTGAGTCCAGAAGGCCGCCTGTGCCGATCCGGTCGCTCGCACTGCGGCCAGCATGTCACTCAGAGGGGCTCGCCCGAGCAGGGAGCTCCGATGTCTGTGTGTGAACGCGAACCCGGCGGGGCCGCCCGACGCAGCGACGACCTCCTCCCAAGGCCCGATTGGCGCAGTGATGACGCCCGCTGAGGTATGCACGGATACGTCAGCCGGGTTACTCACGACGATCGCCACGGGCGCAACACCAACAGCGCTCACGACGAAGGTGTATAGGCCTGGCTCTGCGGAACGGCACTCCAGTTCACGCGAGAACTCGCCGCGAGCATCTGTAGCGCCCCCTTCAATGACAGTTTCATTGACGGAATCCTCGATCGTTACCTCCACGCCTTCCAGGGGGAGGCCATCGGCGGCCAGCGCGACGCCGTGCAAACGAGTGCGCCACGTGCCGCGCTCCAGCACGAGCGGTTCGGCGGTGGCGATGATCTTGCCGACCTCCGGTCGCCAGGGGAGCGGACGCACCTCCCGGACACTGTGGGCCAGTTTCAGCATGTGCGGTGCCGTTGCATTCGTTAGCTTGGCCCTGGACTCGGCGAAGGCGTCCGCCATGGCCTCCAAGGCATCTATGTTCCGGTCGATCGCGCCGGGCTCCGTGAGAACGTTCTCGTGGATCCAGGCGAGCAACTCCCCACCAAGATCCCCCGTGCGATTGATCTCGATGACCGCTGCTTGCAGCCTCAGGGCCATCTCGATGTCAATCGTGGCAAGGCTGACGTTCGTCGCCAGCTTATGTGCCGACTCTGGTGTGGGGCTCCTCCGGAAAGCGGCGAGGTCCTCTTCACACATATGCGCTATATCGCGAGCCGCGTGGGCATGGTAGAAGGCCTGTATGAGCAAGACACGCATTATCTCGCACTTCTCGTCACTGAAAGCCATCTTCAGCACGGAAGGACCGACTTCTATTCCAAACGTCAGCAACTGCTGGCAGCGTGCGACCTGGAAGAACTTGCCATAGTCCTTGATAGCATTCAGGTCACCCATCTGAATGTGGGCCATCTGCTGCGCCCCCATGGTCAACTTGAATGTCTCCCACGCATCGTCATACTCCTCGGCGGTCTTCAGGACCTCTAGGAATGTGATGCCGCTGTCCCCCAGCGAGACTGTTGTTTCCGCCCAGGACGATGGTCCTCTTACCCGAAGAAGCATGTCGTCCGTCTCTTTCATCAACGAGGAGGTCTCAACATGAACGGACCCGATCCGCTCCAGAAGCACGCCATACGTGACCTCTGCTTTCGTCTGTCCGTCGCGAAGAGATATGGCTTTGGCACCTTCCGAGACAACCCAGAAGAGCTTCTTCACGGGGGTACCGGCTCCCAAGCCCCCGACGATCTCGTGCACATGCCCGGTCATCTCAACGAGGAGGGCTCCCTCAACATTGGGCTCCAAATCCCGGATCACGTTCTCACTCTTCTTGAGAATGCCGCCGGTTCCTTGAGACATGGCCTTGGCAAGTCCGCGATCCCGTCGTTCCTTCTCCCGGAAGTAGAGTCCGTGGGCCACCCCGCGATGGGCAAATCCCTCGCCGGCCAATCGGTCGTAGACATAGAGAACGACGAAGGGGAACTCGTCATCGGTCGAACCAGGGACCTCCACGGCGACAAGCGCGTGCTGCCCATCGGCGCAGGTATGCACGTCGGAGCTTCCGTGTTCCCGTCCGAGTTGCTCCGCCAGACTGCGAAGTTCGTCAGCGTCAGGAAGTGATTGCGCCGCGACGTGCAGCGCCGGAACCAACAAGAACAGAGTGAGCGTTACCAAGAGGCGCTTCGACATTCTTCGTCCCCCATTCTCTAGACGGCCCACGCACGGAAGATCTGACACCCAGGGTGCAGCACACGCATGCGATCAACTCAAGCCTCGGAACTAGAAACTGAGCCCCTGCCCAATCGCCTTTATCACTATTCTTAGAGAGCAGTTCGAGTATATGGTGAGTTCCGATATCGGTCAAGCGCCGCATGCAACCCGACCCTGCACACTTCAATCACGCCAACTTCCGTGCTATAGTCTCGATATGCCTTTGACAGAACAGCATCGGGAATGGCTGACGCTGACGCTGGTACCCGGCGTGGGCACCGCCATGTTTGTGCGGTTGCTGGCGCGGTTCCGGACGGCGGGCAATGTGCTGCGCACGCCGCGCGCGGCCTTGGCCGAGGTCGTTGGACCCAAGCTGGCCGACCGCATCGTCCAATACAAAGACGTGGCCGACGTGGACGCCCAGGAACGCGCCATGGACAAGGCGGGCGCGTCGCTCGTCACCCTCGAAGACCAGGGATACCCCCTGCGCCTGGCTGAAATCTACGATCCGCCGCTCGTGCTGTTCGTACGCGGCGAGTTGGGCGACGACGACCAGCCCTGTGTCGGCGTGGTCGGCACGCGCCGGGCCAGTCCCTACGGCATTCGCATGGCGGAACAGTTCGGCCGCGAATTGGCGGCACGTGGCATCACCGTGGTCAGTGGCATGGCGGCCGGCATCGACGCGGCCGCCCATCGCGGCGCCATCGAAGCAGGCGGCCGCACCATCGCCGTCCTCGGCAACGGCGTCGACATCGCCTATCCCGCCCAGAACGAAGGCCTCATGCACGACATCACCGGCCACGGCTGTGTCGTGTCGCAATTCGCCATGGGCGTGGGACCCTCCAAAGGACATTTCCCCCATCGCAACCGCATCATCAGCGGCATGAGCCTGGGCACCCTCATCGTGGAGGCCCCCTTGCGGAGCGGCGCATTGATCACGGCGCGCCAAGCCGCCGACCAAGGCCGCGAAGTCTTCGCCGTACCCGGCCAAGTGGGCATGGCCAACAGCAGCGGCCCCCACGCCCTCATCCGCGAAGGCGCAAAACTGGTCGAAACGGTCGACGACATCCTCGTGGAACTGGAACTGCCCGGCACGTGCCGTACGGCGCAGCTTGAGGACGCGCCCTTGTCTACCGGGCACACCGAACCCGACGCCCCGCCGCAACGTCCAAGCCAACCCGCCCGGACCGGCGCGGCACGAAAGGCAACGTCCGACCCGCACGCGAATACCGCAACGGCAACGGCTCCTCCCCCCGAGATGTCCAAGACCGAACGTGCGATTCTTCGCGTCATCTCGCAAGACGGGTCCTACGTGGACGAGATCGCCCAGGCCTGCCGCATCCCCGTGTCGGAAGCCCTGAGTTCACTGACCCTGCTCGAATTGAAGGGATTGGTGCGACAATTCAGCGGCAAACGGTTCGCCCCTCGATGAAGAACGGTCTCCTATTCAGACTATCCGAGAAAATCCGGCGAGGGGACCCCGTGCCCTTCCCCATAGGGCCTATCCTCACTGCCGCCACCCCATTGTGGCGGCTGGGCATGTGGAAGCGGGGTCTCGCACCCAAGATCCGCGTAAAGGCGCGCGTCATCAGTTTTGGCAACATCACCGCGGGCGGCACGGGCAAAACCCCGGCCGTCATCGAACGGGCCCGCACCGAAGTCGCGGCCGGTCACAAGGTCGCCATTCTCACACGCGGATACGGCACGCGATCAAGCGGCAGCGTGGCCATGTCCCAAGGCGGCAAACGCGAAGTCGACACGGACGAATGGTTGGGCGACGAACCCGAATTGATCGCGCGGTGGGTGCCCCAGGTCTTCATCGGCCGCACGCCCAACCGCATCAAGGCAGCCCGCATGGCCGTTGACGAATACGAATGCGACACCCTCATCCTGGACGACGGCTTTCAGTATCTGAAACTGGAACGGGACGAGAACATCGTCGTCATCGACGCCACCAACCCCTTTGGCAACCGCCGGCTGCTGCCGCGAGGCATTCTGCGCGAGCCCTTGACCGGACTGCGCCGCGCCACGCACTTCATCCTCACCCGGTGCGACCAAGTAAGCGACTGCGAACCCTTGGTGCGCCGGCTTGAGCGGTTCTGCCCTGGCATCCCCATCCGCCTGACACGCCACGCGCCCACCACCCTATGGCGTGTGCGAGACGGACGCCGCGTGCGCTTGAACGACCTCCGCGGCGCCGAAGTCGAAGCCGCCTGTGCCATCGGCAATCCCGACGGCTTCTTCCGCACCTTACGCACCCTCGGCGCCACCATCGTCGAACGCCACCCCTTCCCCGACCACGGAACCATCCCGACAGAAGCCTTCAATTCCGACCGCATGGTCGTCGTCACCGAAAAAGACGCCGTCCGCATGTCATCCGCATCCGAAAACGTCTACGCCCTCGGCATCGAACTCATGGATCTCGAACAAGACGGTTGGGACTGGTCCAAACAGTGGGGGTGAGGGGGAAGCTCCCTCCAAGAGACCGGCCGCGAGAACCATACAAGGAGTACGTACCGAATGAAGAAGTTGCGACTGGACTGTTGCGCGGCCATGGTGTGTTTGGCACTGGCGTTGGGCTGTTCCCCTTCTCTTGAAGAGTCTATCCTGTACGACGATGAAGCGGCGTTCGAGAAGGCACTTCAAGGCAATCCGTCGTCTTCGGTCCTAGCCGAAGCGCTACACACCGCCCTTGGGACCGGCAATGCCGAATTCGCGAAGCGACTCATCGACTCTGGGGCGAATGTGGACTGGAAGACGGACCTGGGCACTCCCCTGCTGTCGATTCTGGCTCATGAGGGGAACTGTCAGATGGTTGAATTGCTGCTCGAAGAAGGCGCCGATCCAAATGCAGCCGACACGTTCGCCCAAACGCCTCTCCATATACTGCTTTTTGAATACCGTGGCAGTGATGAAGACAGGACCATCCTTGGCCTCCTGCTGGAGCACGGGGCAGACCCCTCGTTAAGAACCCGCAACAAGCTCGAACGGGACGCCTTCGAGATCGTGGAACACCGGGAACTCCAGGAAATATTGCCCCTGCTGGAAGCCGCGAGAACGCGAACAGATTCCGACGAGGGTGGTTCGTAGAGATTCGCGGCGTGCTCGTTCGGTGCTCTGCCCAATGAAGACCAAGGATGCAGCGGAATGTCACTTCCCGCCTTCACTGCTCACCCCTCACTCTCCGACCGAAAGTACACGTAAGACATCCCCAACGACGCGGCGGTCAAGAAATGCCATAGCACATGCCCCTGCAACCATGCGTCGGGACCCGTGAACCGGCCTGCCACATCAATCTGGCGGAAGAACCACGCTGCCAGCAGCGCAACGAAGGACAAGACGTACCACCGTACCGCCAACCGCCTGGCTCGCCGGGCCGCGTGCAGTCCCCCTACCGCGAGCAGCGTCAAGATGACGGTCGTCAACACGGTCTTCGAAGACATGGACCATTTGTAGATGTAGAGTACGGTATCAATGCCGATGGCGAGCACGGCGAGCGCGGGCCAGGTCGGCCAGCCTTTTGCAGGAATCCGAGGACACAGCGCGCCAACACCAATTGCGATCAGTGCAAGGCCCGGCGCGTACATGGACGCCACGTCGAGTTGCTGTCCCCACCGGGTCAGGGACGCGTGGAAGATGCCGCTCCCGAAGCCAAGGTAGCAGCACGCCACGCCGAACAGGATGCTCATCGCGGGCGTCCGCACAACGTAGCCGGACCCTTCGGGCCACGCGCGGCGCCGGTCGTACACAGCGACGGCAATCGCGTAGAGTCCCACGAACACATAGGCGAGGTTGGACCACGTGTTGGCGCGGGTGCGGAACACACTGTGTTCGTAGATGGCCTCCGTGTAGCTCGGATTCCTGAGCCCCCCGCTCTCGCGCCACCCTTCCCACACGTTCACATCACGATAGGCCAGAAAGACCACGACAAGCGCCAGCGTCAACGCGACAAGCGCGCCCAGGGCAATGCCATGCACCCATAGGGGAAGTCCACTCAGTTTGAGATTGGGACCCTGCGTTTCTTGAACACGTGCCTCGGCTCCCATAGTCTCGTGCCCTCTCAGCGTGGGTTGACGGTAACGTTCTTCGCGACGGCGTCGACTTCGTCGGCGGTGAAGTGGCCAATGTCCCACGACATGGCGTTTGCCGTGCCGGCAGCGCAGCCGAGCACGGCCATGTCCCGCAACGACATGTCTTCCATCAACCCGATGGCATAGCCCGCCACAAGGGCATCGCCACTGCCCACGGGGTTGATCTCTTCGATAGCCGGCGGTACGACACGAAACTGCTCGCCGCCCCGCGACACCAGCGCGCCGTCTTTGCCCAACGACAACGCCACGAGTTCAACACCCTTGTCGTGAAAGAAGCCGATGGCGCGCCACTTCGCTTCGTCGGTGTCCAGCGAATACCCCACCAACTCTTCGGTCTCGGCCACGTTCGGCTTCACCATGTACGGCACCGATTCCAGTCCCAGCGCGAATTCGGGACCATGCGAGTCGAGGATGGTGATTGCGCCGTGCTTCTTGGCAACCGGAATCAGGTCTCGGTACAAGGTTTCGATGGACCGGTCGCACACGGTTCCGTTGAACGTCACAACAGCCGCATTACGCACCGCTTCGGCAAACACGCCCACCATGTCGGCCGCTTCGGCTTCGGTGACCTTCGAGCCGGGTTCAAAGAACGCGCTCTGACGGTGGATGGGTTCTTCGAGGACGGTTGTGATGGTGCGCGTCTGCGACGCGACTCGGATGGGCACACAGGGAACGCCGTCCTGATTCTCGATCATGTCGACAACGTGGTCGCCCGGATGTCCCCCGACAATCGGCATGGCCGTGGTGGCCCGCCCCAGGGCCTTGATCGCGCGCGAAACATTCGTCCCCTTGCCGCCGGGGATGCACGTACACCGTTGGGACCGCATAAACGTACCAATCTTCAACTCATCGATGAAAACGGTCTTGTCCACGCAGGGATTCGGTGTGACGGTGAGAATCATGGCGCTTCGCGTTGGGCACGCCTGGCCTCGGCCCGACGGGCTTCGAAATGCTCCATGAGCTTGGCGGGCTCGTCAACCTCGTCTGTCAGGGTGACGATATTCTCAAGGAGATAGACGATTCCAAGCGGGGCACCAATCCCAGAGACCAACAGAATCCAGAGCAGCAGACGATTCCCCGTGAACTCGTGCCACGTGATCTTCCCCATAACCGCCCCTCCCCAGGTTGTGACCTACCCCTGAAGCCCCCGGACACCTACCCTACCACTTCTTGCGCACGGGAACGCCGGCGGCGTCGAGTTCATCCTTGATCTGCTTCACCGTGTAGTGGCCCATATGCGTCATGCTGGCGATGATGGCCGCGTCGGCGTGGGCCTTCTGGAACACGTCCGTCAGGTGCTGCGGCACGCCCGCGCCACCGGACGCCACCACAGGAATGGTAACGTTCACGGCGATCATGCGCGTGAGCTCGATCTCGAACCCTTCGCGGGTGCCATCGGCGTCAACGGAATTAACCACGATCTCCCCCACACCCAGGTCTTCCGCGCGCTTGGCCCATTCCAGGGCGTCCATGCCGGTGTGTTGACGGAACCCACGTGTGGTGATCTCGTAGCCGCTCGGGCACTTCTCCGTGTCGTCCACCTTCACCGGGTCCATGCCCAACACCACGTTCTGACGTCCGAGTGCCTTCGACATGTCGCAGATGATCTCGGGCGAGTCCACGGCCAGCGAATTCACCGACACCTTCTCGGCGCCTGCGTCGAGCACGCTGTACATGTCGTCGATGGTCTTCAATCCGCCGCCCACCGCAAAGGGGATATGCACGATCTTGCCGATCTCACGGACCATCTCGATATCGATGGGCCGGCCTTCGGCAGACGCAGTGATGTCGTAAAACACCAACTCGTCGGCGCCGCCGTCGCTGTACGCCACGGCCATTTCAATGGGGTCGCCCAAATCGATGTTGTTCTGAAACTTCACACCTTTGGTGACCAACCGATTTCGGATGTCCAGACAGGGAATAACGCGTTTCGTCAGCATGATCCGTCCCACTTACTGAAGTTCTCAAGCAGTTTCAGTCCAATGCGTCCCGAACGTTCCGGGTGAAACTGCGTGGCAACCAGGTTGTTCTTGGCCACAACCGACGCGAACCGCGCGTCAGCGTATTCCGTCTCGCCGACGACGATCCCATCGTCCGACGCCGAAGGATAGAAACTGTGAACGAAGTAGAACTCGCTCTCGTCCTCAATGCCATCCAGCAGCGGATGTTGCCGCTTGACCGACACTGTGTTCCACCCCATCTGCGGAATCTTACACAGGGGGTCGTCCGTCTGGAACCGGCGCACCTTGCCCGGCAAGAGCCCGATACAATCGACGCCACCGTCTTCTTCGGAATGCTCGAAGATGACCTGGGTGCCCAGGCAGATGCCCAGGAACGGCGTCCCTTGGTCGACGACGGTGCGAAGCGTGTCCGCGAGTCCGAGGTCGGTCAGGTTCTGCATGGCCGACCCGGCCGCGCCCACACCCGGAAAAATCACACGTTCGGCGGCGATGATTTCGGCGGCGTCTTGCGTGACGCGAGCCTCCACCCCGAGGTGTTCAAGGGCAAGCCGGACGCTGGTCAGGTTGCCCGCTCTGTAGTCCACAATCGCAATCACGATGGCCTCACTGCTTCGGTTGTCAGGACTTCTTGCCCTGGTTCTTCTGAATTCTCGCCCACGCATCCCGCAACGTCACCGTCCGGTTGAACACCAGCTTCTCCGGCGTCGAATCGGGATCGCAGCAGAAATAGCCCTTCCGCTCAAACTGGACCCGGTCGCCGGCCTCCGCCTGGGCAAGACTCGGCTCAACATAACATGTGGGCAACACCTGGAGCGAGTCCGGGTTCAGATAGTCGCGCCAGTCTTCGTCGTCGGAGATGCCGCCCAGGTTCTCGATGCTGAACAGGTGGTCGTACAGCCGCACTTCCGCTTCGAGGGCCTGATCGGCCGACACCCAGTGGAGCGTAGCCTTCACCTTACGTCCATCCGGCGAATCGCCGCCCCGCGTCTCGGGGTCGTAGGTGCAGCGCAACTCGACGATGTTTCCGTCGTCGTCCTTCACCACATCCGTACACGTGATGAAGTATGCGTACCGCAGCCGCACTTCGCGCCCCGGCGACAGGCGGTAGAACCTCCGCGGCGGATCTTCCATGAAATCCTCGCGCTCAATGTAGATCACGCGCGAGAACGGCACCTTGCGCGTACCGGCCGACGCATCCTCGGGATTGTTAACCGCGTCCAACTCCTCCACCTGGTCCTCGGGATAATTCTCGATGACCACACGGACCGGGTCCAACACGCCCATAACACGCGGCGCGCGTTTGTTGAGATCCTCGCGCAGGCAATGCTCAAGCTGCGCGATCTCGTTCAGGCCGTCAGCCTTGGCCACGCCGATGCGCCCGCAGAAATCACGAATGGCCTCGGGCGTGTAGCCCCGGCGACGGAACCCGCGAATCGTGGGCATGCGGGGGTCGTCCCATCCGCGCACATGCTCTTCCGTCACCATGGCGATCAGACGCCGTTTGCTCAGAATGGTATGCGTGATGTTCAACCGCGCGAACTCGATCTGCTGCGGATGGTAGATGCCCAACGCTTCGCAGTACCAATCGTACAGCGGACGATGGATCTCAAACTCCAGCGTGCAAATCGAGTGCGTGATCGTCTCGATGGAATCGGACTGCCCGTGCGTATAGTCGTACGTCGGATAGATGCACCAGTCGTCGCCCGTGCGGTAGTGGTGTTCGCGTAGAATCCGGTACATGACCGGGTCGCGCAACAGGAAGTTGGGCGCGTTCATGTCGATCTTCGCGCGAAGGCACCGCGACCCGTCCGGGAACTCGCCGGCCCGCATCCGCTTGAACAGATCCAGGTTCTCTTCCGGCGTCCGGTCGCGGTAGGGACTGGGTTTCCCCGGCTCACTCAGCGAACCACGGTAGCTCTTGGCGAACTCCTCGGCAGGCAGGTCGCAGACGTAGGCCTTGCCGTCGTTGATGAGCTGGCAGGCCCAGTCGAACAACTGCTCGAAGTAGTCGGATGCGAAGTACAGGTGCTCGCCCCAATCGAATCCGAGCCACTGGATATCATCCTTGATCGACTCCACATATTCCCACGTTTCCGTGAGAGGATTGGAATCGTCCATACGGAGATGGCAACGGCCGCCGAATTCTTGAGCGATGCCGAAATCGATGCACATGGCCTTGGCATGACCGATGTGGAGGTAGCCATTGGGTTCCGGCGGGAATCGGGTAACCACCCGTCCGTCCCATTTGCCCGTCTTCGTGTCGTCGGCCACGATCGTGCGGATGAAATCCTGTCCCGTGGCGGCCCGCGGTTCGCTCATTTCAGCAACTCCTGTCTAACACGTCTTGGTTCCGTGAGGGACCGGGCTCTACGCCCGCTTCCCGAGTTTCACTGCCGTACCGTATGCCAGAATCTCGGCCGCGCCTTGCATCACCGCCGAGGTCGTAAACCGCATGCCCACCACCCCGGTCGCTCCCAGCGACTTGGCATCGGCGATCATGCGGTCAATGGCCTGTTCGCGCGCTTCCGCGAGGGCTTTGGTGTATTCCGTCACCTCGCCGCCTACGATGGTGCGCAACCCGGCCATAATGTCCTTGCCCAGGTGCCGCGCGCGGATGGTGTTGCCGCGCACCAGGCCGAGGGTCTCAACGATCACGTGGTCCGCGAACTCGTCCTGGGTTGTGATCAGCATGTCTACACCCTCACTTGTCCACGTTCTTCGAGTAGTAGTCGTCCTCGCTGCTCTTCAGCCGCTGGCTCAACACCTTGATGAAGAGCAGGCCAAATCCCGCAAGGCCGATCAAACCGATCAGTCCAAAGGGAAACGCGGCAATCATGCCGATCACCATGGCCACAAGCCAGCAGACGACCACAATGGTGAGCAACACGTATGCGATGGTCTCCACAGCGTTCTCCCTGGTACGTGGCCGGTCCGCGTGTCAGCTGTCCAATCGGGCCAATGCGCACCCTGCCGCGCCGATGACACCCGAATCGGCGCCCAACCCGGCGGATACGATCTCGGCCCGCTTGCTCGGCACTTCGAACGACTGGGCCAGCGCCGTTTCCCGGATGGGGTTGAACAGCACGTCTCCGGCAGCGATCATACCGCCCGCCAGTACCACCTTCTCCGGGTTCAGCAGGTTCATCAGGCTGCCGATGCCTGTCCCTAACCATACCGCGGTTTCATGCATAACCCAGGCCGCGAAGTCGTCGCCCTGGGCAATCCCGTCGGATACCATCTTGCCCGTCAGTTTCTTCAGATCGCCGCCGCACAGGTCGGTCAATACCGTCTCGCGACCCGACTCAATGCCTTCCACAGCCGTGCGCAGCATACCCGTGACAGACGCGTAGGCTTCCAGGCACCCTTTGGCGCCGCAGTTGCACTGGCGCCCGTCGCGCGCCACGCACAGGTGGCCAATCTCGGCCGCCGTGCCGTCCACGCCACGCAGCAGCTTGCCGAACACCACAATGCCGCCGCCCACACCCGTGCCGAGCGTAAGCAGGACCATGCTGTCCACGCCTAGCCCCGCGCCGGACCAGAACTCGCCGTAGGCCGCCACGTTGGCATCGTTGTCGACGAATACCGGCAACCCCAGCCGTTCACGCATCAAGTCGGCCACAGGCACGTTCTTCCAACCGGGCAGGTTCGGCGGACTGTAGAGCAGTCCCGTCTGCCAGTTCATGGGACCCGGCACGCCCATACCCACCGCGAGCGTGTCCTCACGGGTGAGCCCTGCGCCGTCCAGAGCCGCCTCGACGCCCTCGACCATGCGGTCAAGCACCACGTCTTGTCCCTGATCGGCGTCGGTGGGACGCGAATCCTTGCTGAGCAACTTCCCTTCAGCGCTGCAGACCGCCGTCTTCACGTTTGTGCCACCGAGGTCGACTCCAACCACTACCTTACTCACTGCGACGGATCCCCCATGTTCTTGATGTACTCAATCCCCTTCTCGATGCGCACGATGCTCTCGCACTTTCCGAGAAGCTCGGTCAGTTCAAACAGCCCCGGACCCACGCTCTTCCCGGTCAACGCCAGTCGCGTGGGATGAACCAGTTTCCCGAGCCCCATCTCCTTCGCCTCGCATTCGGCCTGGAAGGCCGCCTTGATGGCGTCGTGGGACCATTCACCCACGCTGTGGAACAGGGCTAGGATGGTCTTCATGCGGTCAAGGGAGTCCTCCTTCGACCACTGCTTCTTGACAGGCTTCGCCTCGTATTCCTTGGGCTCGACGAAGAAGTAGTCCACCTGGGCCACCACGTCGTTCAACGTGGGAATCTTCTCCTGGCAGAGGACGGCCATCTGGGTCAACCAATCCTCGGACCTGGACCCCGTATCGAACCCCGCCTTCTGAAGAACCGGGACCAACCGGTCGCGCAGCTCTTCGGGAGCCAGACGACGGATATGCTGCCCGTTCAGCCACTGGAGCTTCTTCATGTCAAACTTGCCCGCCGACGCGCCCAGACGCTCGATTGAGAAGGCCTCAACCAACTCCGACGGCGTGAAGAACTCCTGGGCTTCTTCACCCACGGGTGGCGGCGGAGGCGTCCACCCCAGCAGCGCCAGGTAATTCAGCATGGTCTCGGGCAGGTAGCCGTCATCACGCCAATCCAGCACGTTGGATCCGTGCAAACGCTTGCTGTACTTCTTGCCGGCCTCGTCCAACACCATGGGCAGATGCGCAAACACCGGGATGGCATACCCAAGCGCGTTGAACAGCATCACGTGACGGACCGTGTTGGTCAGATGGTCGTCGCCGCGGATGATGTGAGAAATCTTCATCAGTCCGTCGTCCACCACCACGGCCAGATGGAACACCGGAGCGCCGTTGGGACGGACGATGACGAAGTCTTCCACTTCCTTGTTGTTCACCCGCACCGTGCCCTGAATCAGATCCTCAATCTCAGTGATGCCTTCAGGCACACGGAACCGGACCGCGTAGGGCGCGTCCCCCATGGCGGCGATGTCTTCTTCAGACGCGTCCCGCCACTTTCCTTTGTCGCGCACGGGCTGGTCAACGCCGGGATTCTGCTCGCGCAACGCCTCCAACTCTTCCTTCGTGTAGAAGCACTTGTAGGCCTTGCCCTCGTCGAGCAGGCGCTGGGCTTCTTTCAGATAGAGGTCCTTCCGAAGCGACTGCCGGTAGGGGCCGTACTCCCCTCGCTCAGTCCCGCCGCTATAGGCGGGGCCTTCATCCCAATCGATACCGAGCCACGCCAATCCCTCGCACACAGCGTCGACATACTCTTCCTTCGTTCGCTCCGCATCCGTATCTTCAAGGCGGAGGACAAAGGTGCCCTTGTTCCCGCGTGCGAAGAGCCAATTGACCAAGGCGGTCTTGGCGTTTCCGATGTGCAGGAACCCCGATGGCGACGGGGCGATTCGTACTCGAGGCGCGTTCATGGTATCGGACATTTCCACTCCTGGATTAGGGACATCTCACATAGGGCGAATCGGGCGCGGAACGGAGCCGTGGCCCGGAGCGCAAACGAAGATAATACATCTTTTCGCAGGGCGCATGCACCTTTTTGCGCCCGGCGGCGCCGGATGCCGACAGCTCAGGACCCGCGCCCTTGGCTCTGCCCCTGAAGGGCTTCCCCGAGGGCTTGGCGCAGGGCGTTCATGGAGTAGGGTTTGTGAATGAAGGCCGCCCAGTTGGCGCCGTCGAGCTGATCCTGGGCCCTGGATCGGTCGTATCCGCTGACGAGAATGGCGGGAAGGTCGGCGCGTCTCTCATGAATCGCCTGCAGCACCTCCCCCCCGTCCATGAAGGGCATCGTCATGTCGAGGATCGCGCAGTCCACTTCGTCGATGCGCTCCAGGAACCGATCCACCGCTTCCTGACCGTCCGCGGCTTGGATGACGGCGAACCCGAGCCGCTCGAGCATCAGGCTCGTCGCTTTCAGGACCGCACCCTCGTCGTCGGCGAGCAACACGGTACCCCCTCCCTCCCACCCGACCGACTGGACGGCAGGCCTGATGGTTCCGGGGGCCGCTGCCGCTTCCACGGCAGGGAACAGGACCGTGACTGTGGTGCCTTCTCCGGGTTGGGACTCGACGGCGATAGCACCGTTGTGGCCGCGCACAATCCCAAGTACAACGGCGAGACCCAACCCTCGCCCGGTAAACCGAGTCGTGAAATAGGGTTCGAAGATCCGCGCAGCCGTCTCTGCTTCCATGCCGCATCCCGTATCCGAGACCCGCAAGAACACGCACGGGCCGGAGGGAGGCTCCTCCAGAAGAAGGGTCTCCCCTTGCTCCGTACCGTCGCAAGTCAATGTCCCCGTGGCAATAGTGACGGTCCCTGATTCGCCGCCGACAGCCTCGGAAGCGTTGGACACCAAGTTCATGACGATCTGCTCGATCTGGCTGGGGTCCCCATTGACGGCGGGGAGGTCTTGCGCGAGATCGAATCGTTTGACGCTCGTGGCCGGCACGGCCGCCTGGATGAGGTCCCCCAGCTTCGCGATGATCCTGTTGAGATCGACGGATTCGCGAGTATCTTCGCCCTGTCCCACATAGGTCAGCATGAGACCGGATAACTCGGATGCGCGCAGGGCGGCGCTACGAGCGTCGCTCAAGGCGCCTTCGATGTCCACCCCTTCCCCCGCGTCCTGGGCAAGATCGATATGGGCGAGGACGGCCTGCATCAAGTTGTTGAAGTTGTGGGCAATGCTCGCCGCCATCACGCTCAAGCTTTCCATCTTCTGGCCGCGCTGAATTCGGTTCTCCAAGCGGCGCTGTTCCTCTTCGATTTGCTTCCGCTGGGTAACGTCTCTGGCAGCTAGTACGATTCCATCCACACCGGCAACACCCACAAGGTTCGTGGCCGTCACTTCGAGGTCAACCCAATGGCCGTCGGCATGCCTGAAGCGCATCTCCGCCGGCCTCTTTGGATTCACCTTGCGGACCACTTCGTCGAACGCGACGAGCGCCCCCTCGATATCTTCGGGATGAATGTACTCGATACTTCGCTCGCCGACAAGGCTCTCAGGCGCGTACCCGAACGTGTCCAGGCATGACGGCGTGACGTATTTGACGATGAAATCAGGCGTAACGACCCACACCGAGTCGGACAGGTGCTGCATGATCAGATGGAAATGCTCCTCCTCACGATCAAGCGCGGCCTCGGCCCGTTCTCGTTCAGCAATCTCGCCTTGGAGCTGCTCGTTCGAATCGCGGAGCGCGGCGGCCGTGTCGGCGAGTTCCCGGTTAGCCACTTCGATCGCCGTGACTTGCCCCCGAATCGCACGCACAATGCGCACAGCCCCGATGCAGAACAATGACGAAAATGCCGCGAACAGGGCGAGCAACGTTACCCAAGCCCGGGAAGATGCCTGATCGCTTGTGCTGTCGACCTGACGCCCGAATCCCTTGGCAGCGCCCCCAAGCTCGTAACCTGCCGCGTCGATAGCCCGGAACTCGGTTGCGGCCTCCATGCGTAGCGCCCGGCCTTGCTCGTGCAAGGCCAGCCGATCAAGAACCGCTCCCGTGAGTCCACCGTCGCCCACCTCCCAGTCCTTCCCGTCCGGGAACCCGAACAGGATGTGCTCCAGCTGGCCGATCATGCCCTCAAACCGCGGCGCGTCCACCTCCGGAACGCCCTGCAAAACCGCGAATCTCCGGTGAAGCCGCTGCAGCGTGGGACTGATCATGTTGTCCTGAAGATCCGGCCGAAGGCGAGGATCCTCGAGATGATGTAGACGCTCGCACAGAAGATCCAGCGCGGCCAGTTCGCGGCGGGCCGCGGTCAGATCCGCTTCTGCACCGATGCCCTGAAGGATCTCCCGTCCGACCACGTCCGCTGCCTTCCCATCAAGGCGGCGGTATTCCGACATGAGGATCGCGCGATTGAGACGGTGATGCCCCTCGGATTCCTCCACCGCTTCCCGAAGCTGCTCAAGGAGCACGTAGGACTGCTGCTTAAAGGCCACCCGTTGCAGGTCCGCCGCCAACATACGGCCTCGCCATTCGACGCACCGATTCCACAAACCCTCGAGTCGTCTGAGACCCTCGGCAACCGGGACCGTGTCGATGGGCGCATCCCCCGCGTCAACGACACCGTGCATGTCCGAGAGTGCCTGCCGCGCCCGCTGGATCCAGCGCCCGTCCTCGTCCGGTCCGGTCTGTGCCTCTAGAACCCGAAGAATATCCACCTCTCCCGCGGAGAGTTCTTGGCCAATCCCCTGCACATCGCTCACCAACTCCTTGACGATGGCCTCGCGGCGCGTTTGCTTTGCGCGGACCCCCTGCAGAGTGAGTGACACAACGAGGAGCATAATGACGCCGCCACCCAAGGCAAGGGCCGCCAGCATCCACACCAGTCGGGCGGTCTTACCAGTTGTGGCGTATGAGGCATCGCGCTTCACGGCGCGCCGTCCTTCAGTAAATTTCCGAGATCGCGCCAGTCGAACGGGGCCACAACGCCCTCACGAATGATGGTGGACCAGACTCGGTGGCAGGCCTGATGCTCTTCTTCATCGAGGCGAAGCGGTTCTTCAAGACCGATGTCGAATTCCCCAAGCCCCCGTAGCGCGACACCGATGCTCTCACGGTCGATGCCCCCCCGGATTCCGTCCAACGCGCGGCACAGAATCCGCGCAACAACGTATCCCTCAAAGGAAATGAAGCTCGGTGCTGCCTCCGGATCCAACGTGCCAAGTGCCTTCACATACTCTCCTGCAATAGGCAGTGGCGACTCGTAGTGCGGCACCACCTGGGTGACAATCGCCCCCTTCACGTCCGGGCCAAGTCCCTCCGCAAGGCGAACCGCACCTACGAAAGACACATTCAGCATCAAGGCTTTCAGACCACTGGCCCGCGCAAGCCGGATGAACTTCACGCTTGGCGCGAATGTGCCCACGATAATCACGGCCCGAGGTCGCACCGGGTGGAGCAGTATGTCGGCCAAGGCGTTTTCCACGGCCAGGCTGTTTCGCTCGTACCGGCCGTGCGCGACATGGTCGCCGCTTTCAAGCCCATGTGACCGCAACGCGTTGACTCCTTCCACGAAGCCCGCGTCGCCGAAAGCGTCCCGCTGCGTGAAAAAAGCAACCTCTTGGGGCCGAAGACCGCCAAACTCGATAAGCGCGTTCACCATGGCTACCGTCTCTTCGGCGTAACTCGCGCGAAAATTGATCACATAGGGGTTGGGAGGGTCTCTGCGCAAGACGCCCGCCCCTGTGTAGGCCCCGAAGAAGACCGTGCCGGAGTCCGTCGCAATTGGGATGGCAGCCACGGCCGTGGGGGTTCCCATATTCCCCACAATCGCCAACACCTGCTCCTCGTGAATGAGGTGAAGCATGTTGGGCACCGTGCGCTCGGGTTCGTACCCGTCGTCGAGAGCCACCAGCCGCAGTTGCCGACCCTGAATCCCGCCCGCCGCATTGGCCTCCGCAAAACCGGCCAGAACTCCGTCCCTCATGCCGATGCCCAAATGCGCCGTCGGCCCCGTCAGCGCCGTCGACATGCCCAACACGATGGGAGGCCTCACCTCCTCGGCCCCGGACAGAGAACCAGCGATCAGAATGATCGCGCCAAGGGCCGTCGCTCTCCCCAATCGAAACGACAGGGCAACGAGGCTGGCTGAACCCAGTCCGCTACTCATGCTGTCGCGACTCCTTCATGCGGCGAATTCAACCGGCGGGATCGCCGGGCTCGCCGTACCCAATCTTCGGACACTCTGGCCGACCATCGACTGACTATTTAGGATTCGATAGTACCACATTCTCCCGTTTTGGCACACGGGCCTGCGGGTGAAACGGCGACGCCGCAGGCATCTGACCCTGGGAAGCACGGGAGAATTTCCCGCGCCGGGAAGCCCTACGATTCGGCGGCGCCACCCACGCCGATCGCGAGCGATATCCAGTACATGCGGGTACCCCATTCGGCGCCGGTGGTGTTATCCTGTAGCAGGTCTTGGAGCGGGTCCGGGGACACAGGTGACACCTTGAACCGCGCAGTTAGGTAGAACCTCTCGCGTTCCCGGTGGTCGACTCCCAAGCTGCCGCCTCCCGGAGTCGACCCGCTCAGTCATTCCCAGCTTCCACTCAGGCACATTCGCGACCACAAGTGGTGCCGGAAGGCCGTCGACTACGGCTAGAGCACCTTGACCAATTGTGTAGCCGCATCCGCTGGTTGCGCCGTCGACTGAATCCCGTAATGCGCACAAAGAGCCGACTTGCTCGCCTCACCACGCAGTACATCCATGACAAA
>JAAEQP010000083.1 GCA_024231375.1 bacterium
AGACAGAGAGAGACGGAGCGCGTCGAAAGACGGACGGATCGGGCTGACATGAAGGACCCCCCTTGGTTCACGGAACAGTTTCGGGGACGAAGTGTAGCACGGGAACAACCGTCTGACAACGTTGACGGTACCCAAATTCACATCGTTTCCAGTAAGCGCCAAATGTTTAGAAATGGCCTTGTTGAAAACAGATTACCGGTGCAGACACCGATTACTGTTTCTCGAATTCATGCGCGCCGATGTCGGGTGCCGCGCCTTGCGGAACCGGCGTGCGTGCGAAGTCGCCCGTGCGCCCTCGGGAGGGCACGGCCGCGTCGATGCATGGCGACCCTTCGCGGAGGCCATAGTCGTGCGCGGCGGCGTCGACGACCTTGGGATCGGCGACAAAGGAGTTGCGCTCTTGATTCCAATCAGCCTGATACTGGGCAAACTCCGCCGCGGTGTAGCTCTTGCCTGCGACGTTCATGAGGACGCCCTCGGCCTGGAACCAGCAGTTGTTGTCCATGGTGAGGGCGGCGATCTGTTCGGGCGTCCACCCGGGGGCGTAGAGGCCGTTCTTGGTGGATTCGACGAAAATGTTGTTGCGCACGTAGAACCCGTCCAGTTGGGCCGGGGCAGTGTAGAAGCAGAGATGGCGTCCACTGGGATCGGACCGTTGGGCGTGGCCCCAGCCGTGGCCCGCGTTGAAGCAGGTGTTGTTCTCGAAGTACACCTCCTGGGTGAGGCTGTCCTCGGGACGGTTCCAGTACTCGAAGGAGTACTCGCAGTTCCAGATGAGATTGTCGCGGTAGACGATGTTGACCTGGCGGGTAGCGGCCCCGTTGCTCTGATTCGTGAGGGCGGCGTCGTAGATCTCCCAGAACCGGCACCGTTCCACGAGGCAGTCGTGGGCGTTCGCCCAGAATTCGACGCCGTTTCCGAAGCGGACGGTGCGGTCGCCACCCATCTGGTCGCCGCCGCCGATGTAGCCGAAATCGCAGTCGCGCACCACGATGTGATGCGTGCTCGCTCCGCCGATACCGTGGGCCGCGCCGTATAGGACCGCCAGGTTCTCGTAGACCACGTAGGAGCAGCCGGACTGTGGAATGATGTGTTCGCGCAAGGCAAGTTCGATGTCCTGGTAGTATTCGCCGGGGTTGCGCTCCGAATACAGCTTGAGCAGGAAGTTGTCTTCGTCGTACCAGTACTGGCCTTGCTCCTTCATGTCGGCGGCGTTCCACACCTTCACACCGCACGAGGCTTCATGGTCGAGGATGATGTTGCCCACGTCGCTGGCCAGGAGGTGGCCCGTCTGACACGGGCGCAGGCTGAGACTGTCCAGATACAGCGAGGCGTTTTCGGGCAGGATGCCGCCCAGGAAGAAGGTCAGCCGCGCGTCGTCGACGTCGGCCCGCACCGAGTAGTACCATGAGAACGTGGCCCATTCGTCGGTCACCTCCTGTGTGATGCCCGACACCCGCGCATACGTCGTCCACGGCGGTCCGGATTTCATCAGCCGCGGCGCGGCCATCGTGAACGGCGCGCTGGACTTGGCGCGGAAGGTGAGCAGGCACAGGGTCCCCGCCCGCACCGCAAACGGCCCCGCGTAGAGTTGGATATGGTTGCTACGCTCTCCGGGCGCGGTGCATGTCACGCGGTATCCGGCCGGGGCCGTGTCGAACTCCTCCGTATCTCGCGATGCCGAGACCGATGCGCCTGCTTCCCGGTGCAGATGCCATCCATTCGCACCGGCCTCGAACGTGGGATTCGGCAGAATCTCGGGCCCCGAAGGATCCGGTCCATCGTCGCCGGACGCGCCGGTTGCCCAGGTACTGCCGCCCTCGTGCCTCCATTCGGCCGGGTCGTTCGCCTCGACCGAACCCATCAGCATCGGTTTCGGACCCTCGCCGTACGCGCCGTAGGTGATGGGACCGGTCTCGTCGCCGCTCTGGGGCGACAGTTGCCCACGCCACGCATCGCCGCGCCGAAACAGCAGCGAATCGCCCGATTTCAGATCCGCGTTGTTCACACGCGGCAACGTCCGCCACGCCGTGGCGGGACTCGTCCCGTCGTTGGCGTCCGCGCCATCGGCGGCGACGTAGTAGGTGGCGGCGTTGGCGGTGGTGGCGAGCAACAGGGCCGCCAATGCGGCGAGACGATGGATGCTGGTTCTAGACGCGTTGCACATGTGTATCCCCTTTGACGCATGCGATGAGTTCGTCCCGGCATTGTAGAACCGCAAGGTGCAAGGTGTCCATCGGGAAGAGAGGACGTGTCGCGGATGGGCACGAATCGGAACGGCCGAATTCGGGTGTGTCGAGGGACGGCCCCCGGCCGCGACGAGCACGCACCATCTCCTCGCATCCGCCCTGTCCCTCAACGTTCACGGGTCTTCGGTAGGGCCGCGCTCTGTCGCGGCCGTTACGGGCAGGCGCCACGCACATAGACCAAGACGGTCGACGCAGAGGTCGACCCTACCGCGGTTCTGGCGTTTGTCGAGGGCCCCTCGTGAACGGGTGGCACCGTGGTGGCGGCGCGCTGCCGCGCGCCCGGCTCTGCGGCAGCAGAGCTCGTGTGAGGGTGTGGCCGCCACGCTCGCGAGATCCTTCGCGTTCGCTCAGGATGACGGAGAAGGGGACAGTATGTCACAATGGATCTACACGGAGGGGGAATGAAACTGAGCAGGGCAGACCGCTGGACGATTGGCATTCTCGTGGTGGTGTGGCTCATTTGTCTTGGCCACAGCGTCGCGCTTCTGACGCTGGATTCGTGGCCGCCACATCCTGCTGTTACCGGTTGTGTCATGGTGCTAGTATGGGCCTCCGTGTTGGCGGGGAGTATCTGGCGGATGCGGCGAAACAGGAGACGCAACGCCCTTCCCAGGCCTCCTATCTCCTAATCCCCCTCAATCCCCACATCCCCTTCTCTTCAATTCCTACTCCGCCCCAATCGCCTCGTGCAGCGCCTTCATGGCGCGCGGCAGCGCGCCGGCGACGACGTCGAAGGTGTGGGCGCCGTTCATGACTTCAAAAGTGTGGGGGATGCCCGCGTCCTTGAGATGTTCGTGGAAGGTGTGGTTCATGGCGCGGTCGAATGCGTCGATGGCCGTGACGAAGTAGAGTTGCTTGCCCTTCAGACCGGACACGCCGCGCAAGGGGTTGAACCGGTCGGTGTCGGGGCCGAGCACGGCGGGCACGGAATGGTTCTGGTCCTTGGGGTAGGCGCTGTTCGGGAAGTCGAGCAAGGCGACGATACCGGCCCATGCGGCGAACCGGTCGGGCCGCGCGATGAGGTAGTTCATGGACCCGAACCCGCCCATGCTCCATCCGCCAAGGCCGCGGCGCGCGGGGTCGGAGGACACGTTGAGAGAACCTTCGACGAAGGCCAGCGTTTCATCGAGATAGCTCTGATACCGGGACCCCGCCTCGACAGGACTGTCCACCCACCACGATCCGCGTCCGTTGGGCAACACGACCACGGCGGGCGACCACGCCAGGACGGCGCGCGTCCGCGGATCCTCCAGCAAGGTGCGGCAATGGCGTCCGGCTCCGTGCAGGAACAGGATGAGTGGGTAGCCTTGGGCGCGGTCCGGGTCGTACCCCTCTGGGAAATGGACGACGAACTTCTCGTCGGCCTTCAACGCCTCGAAACGGCGGCTGCATTCCACGAACCCCCCGCCGAGGTCGGTCACCAACGCGCCAGCCTGTTTCAGCGCACCCGCCGCATCTGTCACGCCCGGGTCCGTGGGCATCGTGTACCGCACGTAGGCGGCGCGGATATCGTCGCGCGTTTCGCCGGTTTCTGCGTCGTAGAACCCCCGTGTGCCGAAGATGACAAGGATTTCGCCAGGATTCGTCTCGCACATCGTCGTGTACCCCGAGTACTTCGTGGCATCGATGATGGTGCGATCCGTCCACGTGAGACCCCCGTCCGCGCTGAACATGATGCCCGCGCCGGGCCGGCCATAGGTGATCGCCAGCAGACCGTCGGACAACACGCACAGCTCCGGAAACGCGCCGTTGACGCCGGTCCGACGCGGTTCACTCCACGTGGCGCCGTTGTCGCTGCTGAAGGCCACCATGATGGGGTTGTCGTGGCATTTCTTGTCGGACATGCTGCCCGTGCGCATGACGGTCATGAGCCGTCCGTCGGGCAACATTTTCATGGACCCTTCGTTGTACCCTTCGCTGCCAATGATGTCGTAGCCAATGGTGTTGAGGTAGGTCCAGGTCTTTCCCTGGTCGCGCGATTCGCAACAGTACGTCCGCGAGTAGGGGCGCTTGGGATTGTAGGGACACGGCGTGTCGTCGCCCACGAACCACCCGGCCATGAGCGCGATGAGACTGCCGTCCCACCGTTCGACCATGGATCGCATGTACAAAGGACCGGGGTGGGGGGCATGCCCGATGGCGGCCTTGGCCTGGGGCACGTGGAACTCGGCGTCGCCCGCGAGAGCGACCGTGCGTCCGTTGTCGGTGGACACGTACAGGCTGTTCCGATACCAGCCTTTGCGCCCTTCGATGGGCAGGCACCGGTAATCCATGCCAATGATGCGGCCGTCACGCAGTTGGAGCGCGCCAGGCCCGACGGTGCCTTCTTCCCGCTTGGTCCAGGTCTTGCCCTTGTCGGTGCTGTACCGGCTCACGTAGACAAGCTCGCCGTTGCGCAGCGGCGCCAGGCGTTCCGCATGCGTACCTTTGTAGAGCCGCCACGAAGGCGATACCGTCACGTCGAGTAGGTCCTGGGGCGACCGCACCTTGAACGCCACGTCGCGTTGCGGCGAGTTGAGTCCGTCCGGACCCGTACAGACTACCGCGAAATGGTAGAGACCCGGCCGCCAATTCGTGGTATCGAACCGAATGTCCATAGCGCCTTCGGCGGGATTGGCATCGTTGGGGCCATTGTCCGCAATTGCGTCTGAACCGGTGTCGGCCATGTAGGCCACATCGACGGCATCGTCGTAACGCAAACCGGGCGGGACCTGCTCCTCGTACATGTGGTACTGGTGTTGGAGCCGAACGGCCATCAGATCGCCCGTGGTTCGAATCTGCAACGTGGTCGTCGATCCGGAGGATACTACGGTTTCCGTCAGGGCACATTGGGTGAACGCCGGTGCGATAGCGGGATCCACGTACTCGATGCGCACCGCGTCAGCTTCAACCGTGACCGTGAATCCACGCACGTCGACGATGTGTCGGCCGGCCCCGGGCCGGTTGTGGGCGAACAGGCCGAAGGCGTAGCGTCCCGGTTTCCAGTCCTTCGTGCTGATAGTGACCGCGAAGGCGCGCGGTTTGGGGTCCTGGTCCACGGAGCCGTTGTCCATGAGATGGACGCCGTCGTTCTCAGGAAGATTGGCGAACTCGCGGCTCGTATCGTAGAGCGAGAAGGGCGGCGGGACCGCGTCCTTCGCCAGAGGCTCAGTGGTGCGCAACACGAAGTTGGCGGCGGGCACGTCGACGGCCTTGACGGTGGCTCGTATATCAAAGGACCCGCCAACCGCCAGTTGACGGGGCGAGATGCTGAATTCGGCGAACCGGATTTCACCGGCGTGCGAACGGTCGGCGTTTGCCGCGATGGCGGCGAAGACGAGGAGTGACATGAACAACGGTCGCATGGAAGCCCCCTGGGTGTGGATTTTCGATTCTTCGCAGGAAGGTAGCATGCCGCCGCGCGGAATGCCAACGGAGGCACTCAAGAGAAGAAGCGAAAACGCCGGGAC
>JAAEQP010000084.1 GCA_024231375.1 bacterium
CTCGCGCCGACACAGACCGGGAGCGATACGTCGCGCCTTCATGGCCGCCTCGATGGCAAAGGTACCGGACCCGCACATGCCGTCGACAAAGGGAAGCGTGCCATCCCACTCGGTCAGGGCGACGATTCCCGCAGCGAGGTTCTCGCCAATCGGCGCCTCCCCCGCTTCGGTGCGATAGCCGCGTCGCCCCAGCGGTCCGCCCGACGAGTCGAGAGCCAGCGTGGCGTTGTTTTCGTGAACGTGAATGTGAACGCGCACATCCGGCCTATCGGTGTCAATCGAAGGACGCCTGCCCCGCTTCTCGCGGAACTGGTCGACAATGGCGTCCTTCACGCGCAGGGCAACATAGTGGGAGTTGTTCAGAGCCGAACGGCTGACAACGGCGTCCACGGCCAGGGTCCCCCCGACATCGAGATAACGATCCCAGAACACGCGCGCCGCTCCGGCGTACAGCTCGTCCTTGTCGCCGGCTCGAAAGGTCCGGACCGGCATGAGGATACGCGTCGCGGTGCGACACCAGAGGTTGGCGCGATACATGCTTTCCATGTCCCCGGAAAACTCCACGACGCGGTTGCCCGGGCGAACCTCGCGCGCGCCCATTTCGCGTAACTCGCCGGCCAGTATCTCTTCGAGACCAAAGAGGGTCTTCGCAATCAGGCGGAAACCCTCTCGCCTCTTACCGCGACGTTTGCTGGCGCCACTCGTCTTTGAGAATGCCATATATTTCGATGTCCTCCAGGACGTTCCATTTCATGTGATGTTGCCGCAACTGACCCTCCCGGGTCATTCCAAGCTTCTGCATGATCCGTCCC
>JAAEQP010000085.1 GCA_024231375.1 bacterium
GACCAATGGGGGGCGTCGTACGACACCGAGGAAAATTTTGTTTTCCCGGACTTGGAAGAAACAGATCGCTCGTCCTTCGTTCAGCCGGACAGGCGCGGGGGCGGCACATGAGCCGCCCCCGCGAGTACACGTCATGCTATCGGCCACGCCTCCCGCGGCGGAGCGCCGCCGGGGCGAGTTTTTTCCGGCGAATGGCCAGGCAGGCGACTGCCATCAGGAGGGCGGACAGCAGGATCATCCCCCACTCGGAGAGCGTGGGCGCGGGAACGTCGGGGGGCGCGCCCGGGCCGCCCTGATCGATAATCACGCCGTCGGCCGTGAGGTCGTCGTCGCCGCGCTCGCCGTCCACGAAGACCATGGAGATCAAATTGGCGGTGATGGTCGCGCCGGTTCCGCCGGAAAACATGAATTCATACCATCGGGCGCCGGGAGGGCCCGGGATCGGCCCGTATTTCCAGTATGTGCTCGCGTACGCCCCATCGGGAAGGATAAGGTTCAGCGTGGTGGTCTGGCCCACGGAGAGGTTGGTGACCCTGAATTCGAAGAACCCGTATGGAAACTGGAGCGCCGGGGCGTTCCCGGGGGATGGATTGGGAACGGCTGTCACATTCTCCAGTTGGAGGCCGGCTTCCGCGGCCAGGGTGACGTAATTCGCCCCGTCCTCGGTGTGGAAGGACGCCACGTTCCCCTGGATGTTGTCCGGGATGGCGTCGCCGTTTCCGTCATAATCAAAGGTGACGCCGTCAGGGCCGGACTCCTCCAGGTAAGGCACGCCGTCCCCGTCATCGAAGAAGTCCGCCACCGTCAGGGCGTCCGAGGCGGTTCCGCTGTTTCCCGAGGAGGAGGTCAGATCCCCCGTGGTGTTGTTGTGGGTGGCCGGGGTGGTGCTGGTGACGTCGGCCAGGACGGTGCAGGAGGCGCCCGCGCTCACCGTTCCGCCGGTGTAGCTGATGGAATCCGAGCCGGCCGCGGCCGTCACGGTTCCGCCCGTGCAGTTGGCGGAGGCGTTGGCCGGATCGGCCACGACCACGCCCGCGGGCAGGTTGTCCGTGAAATCCAGGCTCGAGGCGGCAAAGGCGCTGGCCGTGTTGTCGATGGTGAAGGTGAGGGTGCTGGTCCCGCCGTAGGAGATGGCGCCGGGAGCGAAGTTTTTGCTGAAGGCGGGCGGGGGCTCCACGACCAGATCGTCCGCGGCCGGATCGCCCACCGGGAGGTAGTTTGAAAAGATGTCGCTGGTGGTGTTGGGGTAATCCCCGACGGCCGCCGTCGCGGGCATCTGAAGCGAAACATCGAAGGTGCATGACCCGCCCGGCCCCAGGGAGCCTTCGCTGAAGGCGAGAACATCGGTTCCGCTGATCTCGGAGCCCACGCCGCAGATGTCGGTCAATGGAAGACCGGTGGCCACGAGGCCCGTCAGCGTTGCGTCGAGATCGTCCGTAAACTCGATGATGCTCGCGCCGGCGCCCGCGTCCATGTTTTGAATGGTGAAGGTGAGGGTGGGCGTTCCGCCCGCCGTGGTGGGTCCGTCGAATGCCTTGGTGATGTGCAGGAAGTCGAGCTGGAGCGTGTCGCTCGCCGCCGTCCCCGTGACCGGGAGCGCGTTGATCATTCCGGTCACCGAACTGGTGGTGTTCACGGCCGTTGCCGCGACCCCGGCCGGTGTTGACACCGTGATGTCGAAGGTGCATGAATCGTCCGCGGCCAGATTTCCACCCGTGAATGAGACAACGCCACCGCCGGTGATCTGGGAGCCGCCGCCGCAGATGTTGGTTTGGGGCAGGCCGGTGGCGGCCAGGCCGGCAAGGGCGGCGTTCAAATCGTCCGTAAAGGAAATGGCGGTAGCCGCGCCGGTGGGGTGATGGTTGGTGAGGGTGAACTCCAGGGTCACATCCTCGCCGGGCGTCACGGGATCGTCCGTGAAGGTTTTGGTAAACTCCAGCCATTCGCTCTGAACCGCCAGCGGATCGGTCGCGGGGGCGATGCTGGCCCCCGGGACGCCGTCGATGGTGGCGGACAGCGCGGTGGTCGCGTTGCCATAATTGCCCGCGTCGGTCCCGGCGGGAACCGTCACCGTGACGTCGAACTGGCAGGAGTCGCCCGCGACCAGGTTTCCGCCCGAAAACCGCAGGTCACGCGGGGCAAACTCGATAATGGAGGAGCCCGCCCCGCAAGGCTCCGTGGGCAACGGGAGAACGGGAGACAACAGGTTGATCACGTCATCCAGATCATCGTCGAAGGTGATGGCGGTGGCGTCCAGGGAGTCGCTGAGGTTTTCGATGTTGAACCGAAGGGTCGCCGTGCCGCCTGGGATCACCGGGTCGTCGATGAACTCCTTGGAAAAGTTCAGGGCCGCGATGACGAGATTGTCCTTGGCGACGCTGCTGGTCGGCGTCACCCCGCCCACGTCCGCGGTGACGGCGCTGGTGGTGTTGAGGTAGCTCCCGGAAGCGGCCGCGGCCGGCGTCTGGAGGGTGACGGAGAAGGTGCAATCGTCTCCCGGCGAAAGGATTCCGCCCGTGAAGGTGAGGGATCCGACGCCGTCAATCAGGGAGCCGGTCCCGCAAATGTTGGTTTGAGGCAGACCGGTGGCCGTGAGGCCCGCGAGGAAAGAGAGATCGTCGGTGAAGGCGATGTCGGTCGCGGCGCTGGCGTTCCTGGCGTCGTGGGTGAGGGTGAACTCCAAAGTCACGGTTTCGCCGGCCTGCACCGGGTCGTCCGTGAACGATTTCATCAGGCGCGGCCCGGACACGACGTATAGCGTATCGCTGGCCGGGCTCCCCGCGGCTGTCACCCCCTCCACCGTGGCGATAATTCCACTGGTGGTGTTGACGATCTGGCCGGGGGGCAGGTTCGCCGTGAGAATCAGGTCGAACTGGCATGAGTCGTTGGCCCCTCCCGAAGCGTCCAGGACTCCCCCGTTCATTAAAAAAATGACATTGTTGGAGCCGTCCTCGGTTTCACTGAATGTCGACCCGGCGCCACAAGAGTTGTCAGCCGGCAGTGTGGCCACGAACAAACCGCTGCTTCCCAGGTTGTCGGTGAACGAGATGTCCGTGGCGGCTGACGCGGCGCTGGTGTTTTCTATGGTGAACCGCAGGGTCACGTTGTCGCCGCTTCCGATGGGGTCATCGATAAATTCTTTGGTTAGCGATGGGCTCGGATGGACATAGAGAGTGTCGGAGGCGATGTTTCCCGTGATCCCGCCTCCGCTCAGCGTCCCCGTGATGGCGTCGGTGGCGTTGGGATACGCACCGGGAACGGCGTTGGAGGGAACGGACAGGGAGACGCTGATCGTGCAGGAGGACTGTGCCGCCACTGTTCCGCCGGAGAAGCTTATATCGGTGGTTCCGACGCCCAGGACGGATCCGCCGCAGTCGTTGGACAGCAGGGAGTCGAAGGTGAGGCCCGACAATGCCGCGTCCAGATCGTCGGTGAAAGCGATGCCGGTGATCGAGTCGAACCGGTCGAAATTGGAAATAGTAAACTCCAGGGTGACGTCGTCGCCCGGGGGCGTTGGGTCGTCGGTGAACGCCTTGGTGAGGTGGAGGGTCTCCCTGGTGACCGTGAGGACGTCGTTGGCCTTGCCGACGTAACTCAAACCCGCTTTCAAGTCCCCGGATGAGTTGCCGAGAGAGCCCGAGCCAGTGGCGATTACATCGACCGAGACCGTGCAGGACGCCCCGGCGTTCACCGCTCGGATGTCGACAGGTGGGTTAAAGGAGTAGTAGCCGGTGGCATCGAACCCTATTAGATTTGTTCCGACATCGGCGGTTAAGAGGATCGTCACGCCTGAACACGTGGTGGATGCGTTCGAGGGATCGGCAACTTCAAGTCCCGTTGGAAGCATGTCGGTAAAAGACAGTGAATATAAATTCGCCCCATTGGCGGTGTTATCGATTGTGAAGGTCAGGGTGCTTCGGCCTCCCATGCTGATCGAGTCAGGCGCGAACAACTTGGTGAAACCGGGCATGCCGGCGCTCACGATCAGCAAGATATCGGCGGCGTTCGCGGAGCCGCCGTCATACGTCAGGCTTACGCCCGGGGCTCCGGGACCGATGGTGTGCGCTCCGACGACGTTGCCGGTCACATCCACGGTCACGGTGCACGTGGCGCCGATCCCCAGTTGTCCGCTCGCCAGCACGACGGCGCCGGCCGCCGCGGTGATCGAACCGCCGTTGCCGAGGCAGCTCGATGCGACGTTGGACGGATCGGCGATGTCGACGCCCGCGGGCATGTTTTCCGTAAAGGCCATGTTATCCAAGGGGGCGGCGGTGTTGTTGACGATGGTGTAGGTCAGCGTGGTCGTACTGCCGGGGCCGATTGTCGAGCGACTTAGGCTTTTCGAAAAAATCACCTGGGCAGAGGCGGAGGCCGACGTCATGATGATAAGAAAAAGAACCAACATCCAACACCCGCTAATTTTGAGACCTGTACGCATATCCTCCTCCTCTTTCCGGACCGGTTCCCGGGAAACGGGCGTAAACGGCGCGACCGCGCGTTCACATCCGCTCCCTTTTATTTTTAGTGTGAGCAATA
>JAAEQP010000086.1 GCA_024231375.1 bacterium
ATCCGCGTGGGCCGAAAGCGCCGTACTCGGTTACCCCCAGTGCCTTGACGTCGACCTGGACCACCTTGTCCCGCACTTCGCGTACGAGGCGCTTCCGAATGGTCCGCTTGCGCACGGACTCAAACGCCGTTGGCGAAATGATGACGCCTCCATCGAGGATGACCTCCGCGCCCGGAACGGCGCGAAGGACCAAGGGCTTGTCGGGCGTGCCGGAATCCTGCTGCTCCAGCGTGAGCGTGGCATTGCGAACGTAACGCCCTTCGTGCAGCCAGATCGTCGCGCCTCCATTCGTGCCCGCCTGACGGACCGCATCCCGCGCGGCCTCCAACGAAAGAAAGGGCTTATCTTCTGTGCCGGGGTTCGTATCGTCGCCCTTGGGAGACACATGGAACTCAGTCGCCGCGGCGGCAGCGCCGAGTCCAGTCACAAGGACCAGCGCAACGAGGAACTGCCGTGTCAAACGCCTAGTCATCATCAGAGAACATCTCCTGTTGCACGTCATTCTGAGGAGTGCGCTTCTCAATGGCATTCGGTTCACCGAAGGTAACTCGGTTCCGGGTATCGCGCGTTGACGACGCGTGGGTTGTAGCGGCCGCCGCGCTCGTCCTTGAACCACTCGTAGACCTGTTTGCGATAGGTTGCCTTGTCCGGCGGAGCCGGGCGGAACTCGTCCTGAACGAACCCGATGTCGTCAAACGGGATTGGCCGGAAACCCGGCATGGGCTCGAATCCCTCCTTGAAGTTGAAGTTCAGGGAAGGCACATCGACGAAGGCCTCAAGGGTGATGTTCTTGGGAAGCACGAACCGGCCGTCCGTGGGCAGGTCGACGAACCGCCCCACGCCGTCTTCTTCCATTCCCTCTACTGTCCCCGAACCGCCGTGGATGTGGAACGGGTTGCGGACGTTGTAGGCGTAGTTCCGATCCACGATGCCGAAGGTCTGCGCAAAGGGGTTGGTTTCGATGGCCCGGGCCAGTTCCGGGTACTCGTCGACCCACGGGCTCTTCAGCCAGCCCTTCTCTCCGATGAGCTGCTCCGTGATGTAGACGTTGTCGCCTTTGTCGCCCTTTGGCAGGTCGCGCCCGAAGCGTTCCAATCCCTTCCATTCCTCGGCGATGCCTTCGGGCGTGGTCGGCCGTTTGAGCGTCCACCACATGGTGTAGCAGTCCATGACGATGTTGTTTTCGAAGGTG
>JAAEQP010000087.1 GCA_024231375.1 bacterium
ACTGCCGGAGCCTACAGAAAGTCACCTTGTTCCTTCTTTGCTCTTACTGGCAGTACTTCTGCATCCGGTGAGGCGACTGACACTCCCAACGTAACTGACACAGACACATTCTTGGCCCCCGAGCGAAACTGGCATGAATTCGGAAAGAAGGATTTCGCCATTGATGAATTCCAGGAGGTCAACCGTTGTGCCTACTTCGACTATCAACGCACAAAAGTATCCGCTAGGACTGACAAGGCGATAGTCCGCGCAAACGCCCGCGCGGAAAGAAGAGGTCGCACACAACATAAACCCAATAAGGTCGTCGCCGTTGAAGGTGGGCGTTGTCCTGTTGAACGGACCGTACGCGCGGTCCAGGCTGTTGGTTTGCCCGAACCGTTCCTGTCCCGCTGGATCGCCTTCCTCCGTACCGCCCGCGACTCGGGCTGGCATCCGGAATACGGATGATAAGGGCGGAAACAGGTCTCCGGATGCAGCTCAGCTCAGCAGTCGGGCCTGACGGAATCGCTTCAGCAGCGAGGTCTTCTTCGCATGCTCATCCCAGAGCGTCCTCATCCGCGTGGAGAACAGGAGTCCCTCCCCGTCAACCTCCCGCAGATCCTTCAGCAACTGCACGGCCTCGTCGTAGCGCCTTGGCTGGCGCGTAGCAATGTGGGCTTCGATGTCCCGCCACACATCCTCTTCTCTTCCGACGAGAGACGCGAGATACCGACGGCGGGCCTCAGCCGATGCCTGTTCTCTCCGCACTTGCTCCTCGGCCCGCTCACGCGCCAGCCGATCCTTTCGCGCGAGCGTGATGGCCTCTGCCCGTTCTACGAGATCGGCTGCCCTCCGTCCCTGGCCTCCGCCTGCGCCAGATGATGTGTCGGCCTCACCGCAAACTTCCGATACCGCACGCCTCCTGAGCACAGCCGACAAATGGGGTTCGTCACCAGCCACCAACCGGGTGAGCAGCGTGTCGCGTTCCGCGCCGCTCAACGCAGCAACCCATTTCCCGATGTCCTCCGTCGACGCGCCCCGCGAGTCTCCCCCGGGACTTGCTTCCGCAGCTACGGTGATCAGGTCGGAATCGATGTCGAAGAATTCCGCCAACGCCTCAAGTGAGGGAGTGAGTTCCTTCAGGCCGGGAGGCACAAGATCTTCACGGGTGTCATCATCGTACTCTCCCATCTGAACCGCGCGGAGCCATCCCAGGTATAGACAGCGATGGTCGCCGTTCATCACATCGGATCGCAGTTGAATCAGCGATGACAGCCATCCCGTTTCCTCGACCCACTCGCTTGAGGCGTCGTCAACATAGAAAGAGAGGACGTGGTGGCCGTTTGCCTCGTAACACGAGAAGTACTCTCCGCTGAAGCAATCGGGAACGCTATCCGGATCCAGCACGCCGTCGGGAACGCGAAACATGAACCAGCGAACACCCCAGTTCGTCATGTAGAGAAAGGCGTCGAAGTACTTCTCCATCCATTCGCAGGGATCGCCCTTGAAGTTTCCCCAGTTGTACTCGTTCACGAAGCTGGTAGGTGTGATGTCGGCGCGTGACGAGTAGTCGCGCAGCGTTCCCATCTGATCGTCTGTCAAAGGGCGGTCAATTGCTCGAAATTCGTAGTACTGGTACTCGCTCACTGATATCTCCTACGTCCAAACGATGCTCTGCTACAGATTCACCAACGCCGTATCCAACCCCTCCGCCTCCGCGGGCATCGTCTTCCCCTGCCAGCGCACGCGCAGGGTCCTCCGCTCTTCCGACAGATTCCACAAAAGCACCGCCTTCGCCGACGGATACCACGCACACGCCACGGGCGTCTCGTCTTCGACAAACGGGACATCAAGACCCGTTTCGACGAATTCCCGTTTCAGCGCCCACAAGGCTTCGAGCGACTCGTCCACGCCCCGCGCGCCCTCGATCCCGAGTCCCCCACGGCATACGAGACGGCCTTGGGCCGCCTCCTTGTCGTTCGTGCCAAGACTCCGCGCGTCGAAGTCCGACAGGAACGTCCATCCTTCGTTGGCGATGCGATCCGTCACTTCGAAGGGGATGCCCATGGCCAGGAAGAGGCTGAAGGGCCGGTCGTCGCCCACGTACCGTTGCGCCTCGCCCCAGTAGTGCTTGAGGGGGCCTCGCGGCGTATGTCCCACCAGCCGCTCGTGATGCGCAGTCTGCTTCCGCATGGCAGGCGCCAACACGTCCCAATGGGTCTTGGGAAACGGCGTCATCCCGGACATGTACATGGTGTTGCGCACGTCGGTGAACGTCGATACGACGAGCTTCGCCGCCATGTTGCGTGCCGAGAGCTTGTCCGCGGGGAATGCCGTGGTTTCGCTGTACGCCAACTCAGGCTTCGCGAAGCGGCGATGAAACAGCGCGCTGAACAACTCGTCCGTCTTCCCCTTCAAGGGTCCGAACGCCGCGTCGTGGAACATCATCTCGCCCACGCGAAACGGCGCGTCCACGTAGTCCGCCAACCGGATGCCCGCCTTCTCGGCACCGAGATACATGATCATGTTTCCGATGGCCACGTCGGGCGCAGCAGCCTGCTGGGCGCGGAAGCAACCGGTCAGTTCATCGCACGTTGACTCCACCCACGCCCGCAGAATGGGCGACAGCCGGCGTTCCCGCACATCCGTCAACAATTCGCCCCAACGCGCTTCTGTGTAGCCGCCCTTCGCCAGAAATCGCTGCCTGTGCCAATCGCAGTAGCATCCCCCGATGACCCCGGGACCGGTCGCCAGACGGAAGTCGTCGTCGAGGAAGATGCAGTCCGACTTCAGCGCGGCGATTGCCCGCACGGCCTCGACATTCTCCGCCGTGGCGGGCGGATGCAACGACGTACCCGAGTACTTGGACCCGTCGGGACGCACCGCCAGACGCCACCGCGTCGGTGGCGTGATGGGGGTCTGGCCGACGGTGTCGCCAAGCGCGTCGCCGGGATGGCCCAGAGGCACATTGATGACGTGCCAGCGCAGGCCCTTGGATTCGACCCGCTCGCGGGCCCTACGGAGCCCGTCGGGTTTCTCGTACCAGTGGCCGTAGAAGAACGACGCCTGCCACACGTCGGTCACGCCCGCGTCGCGGACGACGTCCAGCAAATCGGGGTCGGTCTCCAGATACTTGGATCCCAGGCACACGTGATACCGGCGCACGGCGCCGCTGGATTCGTCGGCGGCATGCGCGTCGCCCAGAAATGCGGTTCCGCTTGCAGCGGCCGCGCAGGCCAGGAATCTTCGTCGCGACAACATAGGCATCGATACTCCCTGTTGACCGGCGCGGGTCCTCGCAGACGCCCCACGCCGTTGCTTGAGGTACGCACAGATTGGACCAGAAGATCCGAATGGTATTCAACAGGAAATGGGAGCGGATTGCCGCCATTCATGTACAGGGAAATCTCGGTTCATTGCAACTGAACGATGCCCTGGCATATAATTCACTGAACGATGCCTTGGCACTTGTCACATAGGGTACGACAATAGGGTACGACAACGCCCAAGAGAGCCGTCCTCTCATTCTCTTGCGCCAAGGGTCCATGACTAGGTGATGCACGTACTCTATACTCGCTTTTTCGTGTTCCCGAACAGATCTTGGGGGGGTTCCATGCACCTCTTGTACGTATGTACCGTGTTTGCCTTGGGGATCTTGGGTGCCTTCGGATGCGTCATTGGGGCGTGGCGGCGGTGGGGCAAGGGAACGCGCGCGGCGGAGCGTATGGTCAATGCTGCGGTCCTGTTCACAACATTGCTACTCTTGGGCGTGCTGGCGGAGTGTTACTACTATCTGTTTCCCCAGACGGATGGCTTTGGTTTCACGAAGTCGGATCAACGCTGGCGTGAACTGCATTGGTCCCAACACAATGGGCTGGGGTACCGGGACGTTCCTTTCTATGCTGACTCGCGCGACAGTGAGCACCTTATCGTCGCCCTGGGCGATTCGTTTACGGCGGGCAGTGGCGTGAAACATGTGAGTGACCGCTTCTCGAATGAACTGGAAGCAGAACTGGGTGCACCCTGGCGCGTGGCGAATGTGGCGCAGCCGGGCTGGGATACGGCGGAAGAGTTGACGGCCTTGCAGGCATTGCCCGTGGAACCACGCATGGTGCTGTTGGCCTATTTCCCGAACGACATCGAACACGCGGTGCTGGCTTCGGGCGGCAGCATGCTGCCGCCGATACAGCCTCCTCCCCGAATGCTCGAGCCGCTAGTGAACCAGTCGTATGCGATCAACCATTGGTATTGGCGGTTGTACCGGATGCTGCAACCACGGATGACACAGCATGCCTATGCGATGCGCCTTCGCACGTACTACGAAGACGCGGCGCTGTGGGAAGTGCATAGAGCAAAGCTATTGGAACTCGTGTCGTATACGCGTTCGCGCGAAATCTCGTTGCTGGTGGTGTATCTTCCCCATGTCGTGACCATGGAAGAGAATCCACCTATCGCGGAGAAGATGCTTTCGGCAGTAGAGGAAGCTGGGGCCGAGGTGCTGGACTTGACGCCGGTGCTTGCGGGGCGTGAGACGGCGTCGCTGGTCGTCAATGCGTTTGATGGACATTACAACCGAGAAATCCACCGGGAATTGGGCGCGCTACTGGCGCAAGTCATCGTGGAACGGGGGATGTTGGAGGAACGAGGGAGCATATCCTCGCCTGACTGAAGGGCTGGCAGCCCCGGCTGGCACGCGGGTAGCTTGCTGGACTTCTTTCGGTGGTGGCGTTCATCTGCGCTAGAGGCCAAGAATACACCTCAATCCAACAATCTCTCGAATGCCCCCGCGTTTGCCCTATGATGCAGGCCTGGGGCATTCTGGCTATACCCATGTTCTCAATCGTGGTGGAAAGGGCGTCACAAGCCCAGTGGATAGACTTTGAGGCGGGGATCATATGCAGTGTCTGCATAAGACCCCCGCCGATGGGCGAAGTGGCATTGAGGGTATACCCGACAGAAATCTCAATTATCTAATTGGCATGATTATCGATGTACAAGGCGAGGAGTCTCATCGCTACTTCTGGGCCGATGCAATTGGTGAACAGGCATTAATAGCTGCTCAGTTCTTGGACTTCATGGGCAGTATTCCGCATTTTCGCGCCTATCATTACGGACACTACGACGTAGATGCGTTGAAGCGAATGTGCGCGGATTTCCCCGACGCGTACAAAGAACAGCTCGACAGAGTCCTCGAATCTTCAACAAACGTGCTGTC
>JAAEQP010000088.1 GCA_024231375.1 bacterium
CCACGAACCGGCGCAGATTCTTGAGCCCCAGTTCGATGCCTTTCAAGGGCTCTTCTATTCCTTCGAATTCAATCGATAACACGCCATCGAACCCGGCTGCCTTCATGATGCGTAGGCACTGGACAATGGGCACGTCGCCGTGGCCGATGATGGAGCCGCGAAGGTGGTTGCCTGCGCGCGACTGGAACCAGCCTTCACCCGGGAATGTCACGGTGCCGGGTTTGGTATGGAAATCCTTGGCATGTACGTGGAATGCGTAGGGCATCATGCGCCCAAGCGCCTCGGGCGGATCCTCGTCGGCACACAGGAAGTTGCCCATGTCGACCAGGGCGCCGAAGTTCGGGTGACCCACGGTGCACATCAGTTTCTCGACGCGCTCGCTGTCCTGGCAGAAGAACCCGTGGTTCTCGACCATGGTCTTGATGCCCTTCTCCGCGGCGAACTCGGTCACCGCGCGGCATCCCTCGGCCAGGCGGGGCACTGCGTCGTCGAAACTGCGCGGGCCCACATGCTCGTCCGAGAACCCGCGGGTCGCGTCGTGGCGCATGCCCGGTGCGCCCAGGATTTCGGCCACGCGGACCTCGTCCTTCACGCGCTCAATCTCGGCGGCGAGGTCACCGTCGGACCCGTTGAGGAAATCCGCGCCAATCGTGTAGTTCGCAATCTCGAACCCGACACTGTCGCATTCCTCGCGCACCTTGGGCGCAAACGACAAGGCCGTTTCGCCTTCCGGCAGGGCCAACGTCGAGAACTCGATCACATCGAACCCCATCTTCTTCGCCACGGCGATGATGTCGAGTTGGCCCATGGAGCCGTCGTTCACCAGTCTGCTGAAACTATAGGAACTCACACCGATCTTCATTGGTACTCTCCCGAGCTGGATTGTTCGGCAATCCCAGCCGCTATGTGACTTAGAACCGCTTCACTTTCACGAAGCGTCCGTTGGATCCCGATTTGGCGACAGCGTCGCACAACGCGATGGCGCCACGGCCCAGTTCTCCGGGGGTCGGCGACGGGGCTTGGCCTCGGATCGCCGCCGCGAAGCATTGATGGCTGTTCTTGACGCCCTTCTTCAGTTTCGGACATGACATCCGGACCCCGCCGCTCTTGGTGGGTTTGGCGATCTGGATAGGCTTGTCCGGGTCGAATCCCTGCCGCAACGTGCCCTTGGTCCCGTAGACCTCGAGTGTACCCGCACCGCACGGCGTGGACCAACTGAGTTCGAGGACCCCCGTCGCCCCGTTGTCGAATCGCATAATGGCGGCCACGTTGTCCGGCACGTCAATCCCTTTCGTGCGGGTGTCGACATACGCCGCGACTTCGTCAACCTGGCCGGATACCCATTTCATCATGTCGGCCATGTGTACGCCAATGTCGAGAATGACGCCGCCTTGGGCTTTCTTGGATACGAACCATTTGGCCCCCGGCGACCAACCCTTGTCGGGCGTTGATGCGCAGCTTCGGATGCAGCGCAAGTGGGTCGGTGTCCCGATGACGCCTTTGGCCACCTGATCGGCAATAGTCGCGTACAGCGACAGATAATGAAGCGTCTGGTTGATTTGGAGAATCTTGCCCGCCTTCTTGGCGGCGGCGATCATGCGCGTCGTCTCAGGCAGTGTAGCCGCCATTGGTTTCTCACAGAGCACATGCAGGCCAGCCTTCAACGCGGCCATGGTCTGCGGATAGTGCAGGTAGTTGGGGGTGCAGATGGCGACGGCGTCCAGCCCCGATGCCAGGAACTTGTCGAAATTCGTGTAGTGAACCGCGTTGATTCCGAACTTCTTGTCCAGCTTCGTCATCTGGCTGCGTTTGATGTCCATCAACGATACGATTTCCAGATTCGACGTGCTCTGGAAACCGGGCACGTGCGTGACGTCCGCGATCTTCCCGCATCCCACAATACCGACGCGCAGTTTCTTGGGCATAGATCTTCTCCTGGGTCCCACTTCTGAGTGTTTCGATTCCCGGCTGGAACCGTCCAAGCAATGCCGCCGGGTCCTTCCCCCGGACGGCAGTTCGGCTCCAGCACGGCACAGCCTAGCATATGTCGTGTTGACATGGAAACGGCCGCGTGCCATGGTTGGCGCGCTCGCACCAGGAGGCCCGGACCATTGCTGCTAACACAGGATTGGCATATCCACACGCACCGTTCGCTGTGCGCAAAATCCGAGAATACCGTGCCAGCCATCGCCGGAGTCCTCGACCGGGGCGGCCTGACCCTCGCGGGACTTTCGGACCACATCGATGCACCGGAGCAGTCCGACCGCTTCCGCGGCGTCATCGAGGCGAATCGCGCTGATCGGGATTCGGTGTCGTGTCAGTGCCGACTCATGATCGGAGCCGAGGCCACCATGCTGTCACCAACCCGTTGCGCCCTGGATGCGGCTACCGCGGCCTCACTCGACTTCACCATTGTGGCCTGCAATCACTACCACCTCGACGTGGTGGAGAATCCAGCATCCCGATCGCCCGAGGCCTATGCCCACCACCATCTCGACATGCTGCTGGGGGCCGCGGAGTGGGGGCATGCCGCGACGGTAGCCCATCCTTTTCAACTGGTGAAATCGGAGCCTGAACTGGCAGCGGCCACGTTGGCGGCCTACCCCGAATCCCGCCTTGCTGAGGTGCTGAAAGCAGGCGCGGCCGCCGACATGGCCTTTGAACTCAATCCCCACTACATTCAGTCCGCCCTGTCCTGGTTTCGAGAACTCGTGCAAGAGGCGCGGCGCCATGGCGCCAAGTTCACACTGGGAAGCGATTCGCACACGCTCGCGTCACTGGGCTTCAACGGGGTTGATGGAGATCCATCACCTGTATCGATCATCGAGTCCATCGGTCTTCAGCCCACGGACCTGAAGTGGCCGAAGGGGTAGATGGCCGTCTTGCGCCCTCTCCCAGCGGGAGAGGGGTGGGGTGAGGGGTCTTCTGACTCTCTGCATTGTGTCTGATTCGGAAACTGGGGAGCACTGAGGGTAGATGGCCTTTGGCCGGCTTTGTGGTGTGACAACGTTCTTCACCTGCGTTCCGAGCCCGGTACCTGGTGCGCGCCGTCGTATCGTCCTGCATGCCCAAAAGGTTGCAAACATTTGACATAGCGCCCTGTGTCTGGTACTTATAGCGCCGTCCATATGCGTGCGCTTCAGGGCTCTGTGAGCGCTTTCGTGCGTGCCAGCTTGAGGAGTCCGTAACGTGGCCGAAGAAGTGGTTAATACGATGGTCGATCTCACGACCACCAGTCAGCGCATCCGTTCTACCCGCGCGCTGGTTCTGCTTCGCAACGCCAAGGGACACCGTTTCCCGCCCATCGACGTGCAGCGCTGGGTCCGCATCGCCCGCATGGTTCACAAAGCCCAGAAGGTGGACATTCTGGCCAACGGCGACGACGTGGCTCTCGTGCCCCCAATCCTTGAGTTTGCGACGCGTGTCGACATGGCCGTGTCGCTCCGCACCGATTGTGCCGCGTCGCCGACTGTGCTTGAGGCACTGAAGACAGCAGGGCTGTTCGACGTTCTCTTGACGCCGGACCGACTGGACTCGCCCGCCCTGGACGCGTGGCTCGCGAAATGCCGCGAACTGGACCTGCCGGTCCGTCTCCTGCTCCTTCCGCCGATCACGGGAGATGCTCACGACGAGGCCGCGGATCATCTGGCACGCCACGGCGTTCGGGTCGTCGACGTGGCCCTGCACGACACGTTTCTTCCAGGCAGGCGGTGTGCTGACGAGGCGGCGGCCAAGAGCACCCTACTCGCCATGAACGCGTTCGCAGGGACGCTGGAAGCCCACGGTATCGAAGCCAATCTCGTCCGGGTGCCTTTCTGTCTCGTGGACGAGCCGAACCGGGTGCGCACGCTTAACACACGACAGCTCGAGATGGACCACCAGCATTACGGGGCCGACGCGTACGAGATCGCCTTCCGTCTCTTCAACCGCACCCCGCCGATCGCGGCCAAAGTGCTACTGATTCTGCTCGGACGCAAGGCTTCCTACTGGAATCCCATCATTGATAGCCGCCTGTTCCCGTGGTTGTTGACGAAATCGCGCCTCAACGTCGTGCTGTGGATGCTCCACAAGATGGTGCACCATGCGTGGCCGTTCCGGCGCACCCCGAAGCCGATTGAAGACACCCCGGAGGCGTGGCAGGCCAAGGTGTCAGAGGCGCAGCAGGAGGAGGCCGGTGAAATTCCAGGCCCATGTGCCGAATGCCGGTTCCGGCGTGTGTGCGACACGGAAACGCCGGAACTCAAGCGTGCGCTGCCAGGCATTGCCGTGATACCCGAGGGTGGGGAAGAGGTCGTCGGTGCGCTCCATTTCTGTCGCGAACAGCGCAAACACTACGATTCCATCGACGTGGAACGGCGCGACATGCCCGCAGGCACATTGGAGTTGGCTGAGAAGGCGAACCACATCGTTAAATCGGTCCCACCAGACCGCGAAATCGATTCGTTCAGCTACGAAATCATGGGACAGTGGACCCACCAGATGCCCGGCGGCGTTGCCTGGTACTCCTACTCCAACACCGAGAAGCTCAGTACCGTCCTCGCCGACCTCCATCCTCCATGCACGGTGTCCGTGACCTTTGGCGGGGGCGTCGCCGATTTCGTGGGATTTGGGTTCGGGCGCAACGCCCGTCTCCTGTGCCCCATGGACCACAACACCCACCGCGTTGTCTTGCATGTGGCCGAAGATGGGCACTACGCGATGATGCGCGACGGGGTGCCGGTGCGGCCAAGCGAGTTCGAGGCGGTCGAGTTCGTGCCGCGTCGGCTGGCCGGGCTTGTTCAACCCCGACTCTGTATCCGAAACATCGATGGCAGCATCACGACCCAAGGTGTGTTTGTGTGGGAGGGAGACAAGGAATCGCAGGAGGACCTCTCCCGCATCAAGTATTCCTTCCTCGTCGTCAGTACGCGCTATACGCGCCGGCTCCAAGCCGTGCTCCAGTCCATCGGACACCAGAAGGACATCGATCTGTCCGAGGTGGAGGTCATCGTCAGCTACGTGCCCGGTATCGACGCGGTCGACGACCTCATCGACGGCTGCGCCTATGCCTATCCCGGTCTGCGTATCGTGCGCGCTCCGTTCCCCGAGCAGAACACCAAGTCCAAAGGATTCCTCATCAACGAGGCCGTCCACCTCGCGTCCGGCGACTGGGTGATTCTCCTCGATTCCGACATCCTCCTCGCGCCCGATATGCTTGCACGACTCGCGAATATCTCCGACGACGCCCATTTCGTGGCCTGCGACGGCCGCAAGATGCTCGACGAACCCACGACCGGCAAGATTCTTCTTGGCGAAATCCGGCCCTGGGAGTCCTTCGAAGACCTCCTGACCGGACCCGGCGAGTTCCGGCTGCGCGAAGCCGAGGGCATGCCCATCGGCTTCTTCCAATGCGTTCGCCGCGAGTGCTTCGAGAAGGTGCAGTACATCGAACTGGACCACTTCGAAGGATCCGACTGGCAGTTCGGCGCCATGATTCGCAAGGAATTCGGCAAAGAAACCCGCCTCAGCGGCGCGCCTGTCCTCCATCTCGACCACGGCGGCAGCCAGTGGTACGGAACCACCAAGCATCGGTAGGCACGACGGTCCGCGGCATCACGCCTCCTCGGAGCGCTTGAGCGTCCATGCGGGACCCTTTCAGGCACTTCGCCCTTGGGGCGCGGAAGAGGACCGTTGAGGGGAGGGGGTGCAAAGGTCTCTGCCTCGATTGCGTGCGGCCAACTATCACAAACCCTGGACAGGCAGGCAGGGGATTCGTATACTAGCCGCCAAGGTCCTAACGGATCTCTTACCTGTTGGCTGCAGGTGAATTGGGGAAGCAATCTCAGAGGCAATTCCAGCGGGGCAGTATTCCGGTGGATTTGCAGGGCAAACCTTCAAAACGACGAGGAGGATCCATGCAGATTCAGAGGTCATGTCGAGTACGGTATCTTGGGAAAGCGGGACTGAGAAGGCGGCTGGCGGTCTTGGCTGGGATTGTTGCGTGCTTCATGCTTGCGCCTGCGATTGCGGAAGCGGCGACGACCGACATCTACTGGGCGGGGACAGTTGCCTATGGCCCATCTGACGACTTTGTGTCCGTGGCTCATCTAGACAGCTCACCGGGCGAAGATCTCATCACAGGGCAATTGAGTGGCATTCGTGACCTTGAGTTGGACGCGACCGGAGGCTACATGTACTGGGCACACGGCTCAACAGGTACCGTCAAGCGTGCGAACCTAGACGGCAGCGGCGTGACCGATCTTGTGACAGGGTTGTCATTTGCTTCTGGCATCGCGTTGGATGTGAGTGGCAGCTATATCTACATTACCGACGCTTGGGCCGGAAGCGTCCTGCGCGCAAATCTGGACGGCAGTGGCGTGACGGCGCTTGTCACGGGACTGTCTAGTCCGGCGGACATCGCGCTGGATCTCGTCAATGGCCATATGTATTTGGCGACTGGTACAAACCCCGGTAAGATTCAGCGCGCGGGCCTGGACGGTAGCAGTGTTACCGACATTGTTACGGGACCGGCCTATCCCAGCGAAGTCGCCTTGGATGTGAGTGGCGGTCACATCTACTACCAACACGATTTTGGTGACATCACTCGCGCTAATCTGGACGGGAGTGGCGTCACTGCTCTGGCATCTTCGTTTGGAGGGGGCCTCTCACTGGATCTGGGCGACGGTCACATGTACTGGTATTCGTTTGGCAGCGTGTATCGTGCGAACCTGGATGGTTCGGGTGCGACTGCCGTCATTACCGGACTGACCAATGCCTTTGACATCGCCCTCTATGACAGCGCCTCTGCGCCCGCCGTGCCGATCGCATGGTGGCCAGTAGCTATGGTGCTGCTATTCGTCGCAGTGCGGGCCTTGCGTCGGCGCACGGCTTGATCGAACGGGTGGCCGCTTGTGCCGTGAACCCATCCGACTACTGCCTATCGCATAGTACCGATTTGATCCTGGATCCCGATTCGGGTCTGTATGGCGGCATATGCGGTAGGAGGGGTTGGTCTAGCAGGGCGGTCAGCGCGTAGGACCATCAGGCAATCGAGAAGAAGTGGCAGGA
>JAAEQP010000089.1 GCA_024231375.1 bacterium
CACGATACCGCCGGCAACGTGCACCAGAGAACTGACTTCGATGGCATTCGGCTGAGATGCGCTCCCGTTGGGGACAAGTACGATGCCGGTGGCATCCTCTTCCACCACGTAGCGCATGCCGATTCCCGCGGGGAGAGATGACGTCTTGTTCACATCGCCCCACATCGCCTGAACGGCGCCTGCGAGCGGATAGATGAACATGCTGGAGGACCCCGTGGCGAGATTGGGCATCACGCGCCACGCAGTATCGTCGGTCCATTCGCCAGGGGTGGAAGCCGCGTTCCTGCCGAAGACGAAGATCGTTGGTTGGTCAGGACTGTCCGTTTCGTTGGCAAACGTGATGAACACGGGTGCGGGAACCGCGTCCCGTCGGATCACCGTGATGTGGTCCGGTTTGCTCGTGCTCACCGGCTCGCCCCAAAGGGGCTCGACGGTCAGGGTCACAGAGTAGGTTCCCTCGGAGGTGTAGGTATGCATTGGATTCGGCTCCGTGGAGGTCGCCCCGTCTCCGAAGTCCCACAGCCA
>JAAEQP010000090.1 GCA_024231375.1 bacterium
GACAGCACGATCTCGTTCTCCACATCCCACGTCTTGCCCTCGTCCTTGCTGATGCATGCCCGCTCGCCAAAGGGTTCCTTGCGGCGGCCGTACGACACCACAAGCCAGCCGTTGTCGAGACAAATGAGGTGAGGCGGGTATCCCCAGATCGGAATCACCGCGAACGGGGTCCACGTCTTTCCGCCGTCGGTACTCGAGGCCTGACGCAGATAGTAGGCGTTTTCAGTGCCCTTGCCATGGTACCGTGCCATGGCCACAAGCGATCCATCCGCGCATTCGACCACATGCGGTTCGTGGCACTCATTCGGATCGTCTCCTTCAGCCTGGGCGATGCTGCCGATCCGCGTCCAGGTGCGTCCGTCATCGCGTGACTCGATCACCCCCACGCGTTCCTCCACCGTCTTGGTGGTCGTGCATCCGACATAGAGCAACCGGCCGTCACTCAACTCGATGGGACCGTGCGGAGCGGTTGTCTCCACGCGGATGTAGTCGCCCCAGGTCTTGCCGTTGTCTTCCGACCTGCGAATCCAGTACCCAAACCACCGGTCAACCGTCTCGTCGGACAGCTTCTCCCGGTGGCGACGGTATCCGGCGTTCTTCTCGAAGGCAAGGCTCGTGAACCAACTCACGACCAGCGTGCCCTGCCGTGTTTGGATGATGCCGGCGTCGCGGTCGTCGAGGGGCGTGTTGTTGACGGTCTCGGCGTCGGACCACGTTTTGCCGTTGTCGCGGCTACGGACGAGTTGCGTCTTGCCCCACGGGCACACGTGCTTCTCTCGGTCGCCGGAGAAGGCAACGATCAGCTCGCCATCCTTCGTCTTGGCGATGGTCGGCCACCCAATATAGACGTCGTCGGGTGCCCAGACGGTTCCTGACGAAAGCACGGTCGCCGTTGCCTGGTCCCGAATCGCGTCAACGTTGTCCGCTGCCATGGCCGTGCCTCCCATGACGTGAAGGGCGCAGAGCGCGAATGCCAGTCCCACCTTGGTGCCTGTCATGATGATATCCCCCTGTCGAGAACGCTTCGTCCCCGTTGTTCGATGATGTGCGAGGCGCTTACTAGAAGGGAACCCTCACACGCTGGTTGTTGATTCACTTGCACCACGCCGTCTTTTCGGCAAGATCGCGTCCGACGCGATGGCTTTCGCCGAACACTTCAACGTTCAACTCAACGCGCTCAGCGCCGACCACAAACCCCTCGGGTAGCCCCGCCGTTACCTTCGGGAGGTCCGTGCCGCGATAGGGCACGAGCAGCGTTAGGTATGCGGCCGGTGCCGTATCGGCGTGTCGGAATCCAAAGGCCTTGCGAGGCGTGCGGTGGCCGTACTTCCACGCGAACCAGCCATCGTCTTCCTCAATCGTGATCGGCGCGTCCGGGGCCTGCCAAACCAGCACGTTGGCATCGTCAAACCGGGTGGTCAGGCCGTGACCTTCCGCAACCTGGTCCACCTCGCCCGGTGCGAACTGGAGATGCAGGCCAAGCGCGCCGGGCGCGTCGCCGATGGCCTCATCGAGCAACACGAAGAAACGCCCCTTGACGAACCACACGGTGCGGCGGTGAACGAGACCCTCATACGACGGGTTCTCTACGGCGACGGTCGTGAGATTCGGCGTCGTCTTCCAGAGAAGCGCCTTGCCATCGGTCTTGCTCTCCTTCCCGTCAAGGGTGAGGGTCTGGTGGACGCGCGTCTGGCGGTGCCAGGCCCGCCCCTTCGCGTCGTGCCCGTAGGTATAGTAGCCGCTGTCCGGCATCAGCCACCGGCCATAGGCGTAGAGTTCGAAGGTGCCGTTGTCGGGCTGGTCGTGGCCCGTCAGCGCGTGCGGCGAGCAGTGGAGCGCGAAGTACACTTGGTCGGGACCCCACGCGTTGCGCAAGGCATACATGCCAGCATCGCGGAAGGCATACGATGTCTGACTCGGCAAGGCCGTCCCCTCGAGCTTGGCCCGCGCCGCGTACTTCGGCTCGCCGAACAGCTCCGTAGCCTGAATCAACTCGGAGTAGAGCTGCATCCCCGACCGATTCGTGGAAACCTCTATTGAACGGCTCGTGTCTCCGAACATCGGGTAGGCGAGTTCCGGTGTGGCGATTCCGAAGATGTAGTCGAACATGCCTTGAACGCGGTCCCGGTAGTCCTGGGGCACCTCGATGCCGAACTCTTCCATGCGTCCCATGATTTCGACCGCGTCCCGGAGCACGCCGCTGTGGTATCCACCTGACCATTCGCGTTGTACGCCGTCTTCCGTAACCTGGGCCAGGAAATTCTCGCGCAGACGTCCCATGGCAAGTTCCATCCAGCGGCGCGAATCCTGGAATTCGGGGAAGGTGTAGGCAATATTCACGAAGCCCCGCTGCTCGAATACGGCCTTGTTGTGCACCACGCCCATGGGGAGCCGTTCGGTCTTGACCTGATGGTCGTAGAGGCTCGCGAGGAACACTTCGAGAAACTCCGGGGTGAACGCCTCGGAATGGACCATACGGGGAAACGAATGGCACAGCCGCGTGGCGCGTATGCCGGTCTGGATGTCGAGCCACGCGAATCCACGCCAGCGCTCGTAGACGTAGTGGGTCTTCTCGTGTTCCTGCAAGGGATGCTTCGCGATCCAATCACGCGTCAGTTCGACGAACTCCCTGCCGTATTTCTCGTCGCGCGTATCCGCAAACGCGCTGGTGAGCGGCGCGGCCCAGTGGAAGCGATACATGGCGGCCACCCATTCGATATCGCCGCGCGGGTCCCAGTCCCACCGCACCTCATCGCCGTAGTCCGCGGGCTCGTACGGACCCCATTGGAAAACATGGTCGACGATTTGGTCGGCGGCTTTGTGTGCGGTGCCATTCCCGCCGGGTCCATCGAGAGGATACTTCTCGCGGTAGTAAGCGAGGAGCGCCGCAAGAGCTTCGGCACGATCACCTTTCTCGACAGCGGCCTTCACGGCCCCGAGGTCCGGACGCTCAAGGTCCAGCTTCCCAAGCACCTCGTCCGGCGTCAGCGACTTCAGAGGGCGATCCTGTTCGGCCGCCGTCATCAGCATTCTCCCCACAGCGCCCGGTGTCGCGCACACATGCTGTCCCTGCGCCGATAGCGCCGCAAGAGTGACCGCCAGCATGAGGCTGACCCGTCCAATCGGGAACCGCATGAAATTGCCTCCGCGTCCTTTGGGGTTGAGTCCACCGCGCGCACGCACCAGAGGCGCCTCAACCGGTGCTGGATTGCGCAGTTCGTCATTATAGGGACCACTGTCAGGGACCGCAAAGGCCATTCTTCACTCTAGTTGCTGTCCAATGGGAAGCCCGATCGGCTACCATGGATTCGGTGCGATGAGTGTAGGCGTGTTGCTATGGGCGACACAATCCTTGGAGGAGGCAAGTGCCATGCGGACCATGTTTCTGTTCTCTGTCGTCTTGGTATGCGTGACGATGGGACTGCCCGTCTTTGCCGAGTTAGCCATTCCTGCGAATCCCCTGTGGGAACCCATCGAGGATGAGGTATACCTCCAGGAAGTGGGGAGTAGCATCGAAACGGAGCATCCGCTCAATGCCGTTGCCGTATTCAAGGGGAAGGTGTACGTGGGAGACGACCGCGGCGTGTACGTGATGGAGAACGAGAAGCTGCGGCCACTCGATGTTCCTGCCCAGGGCGTCGCGCAGATGAAGACGCTCGGCGATGCCTTGTGGGTGGCGTCAAGCAGCGGGTTGCGGAAGTACGACGGCTCCGAATGGACATCCATGGCCGCCACGCCTGTCGCCGACGTGTGTCTCCACAATGGACGAATCGTCTTCGTTTCCGGGAAACGGTTGCACACTATTGAAGACGCCAAGGTGACCGTGATTTCCGACGAAAGCCCCAGGCCATTGCTTGGGGTCGCGTCGTACAGCGGCACCTGCTACGTCCACGACGGCAAGCGGGTGGGACTGCTGCAGAACGGGCAGATCGTCTACGAGGAGATCACCGATTGGGGCACGCTTCAACGCGGCTGCACCGTGCGCGATATCTTCTCATGTGGCAGCCGTCTCTACGTGGCGACGGACAAAGGCCTGGGGCTGCTCCGCGGCATGACGTGGTATCACATCATGGGCGAGGACGGCCTCTGCTACGAAGACACAACATGCCTTGCGCGCGGATTCGACCGCGATCTGTGGATTGGCACCATGCGCGGAGCGATTCGAGACGCGGACGACGAGTACCAGTTTCTCGGATTCCCGCGCTGGCTGCCTCACGACAAGGTGAACGCTATCGCGTGCAGCGACAACGCGGCCTACTTTGCCACGGA
>JAAEQP010000091.1 GCA_024231375.1 bacterium
ACGGCACGCGCCGCCTTCAAGAAGGCGCGAAGCGCGTGCGGGTTCGACGAGAACTTCCGCCCCCACTCGTTCCGGCACAGTTTCGCCACGCACATGCTCCAGCAAGGCGTGGACATCCGTATCATTCAACTCCTGCTGGGCCATTCGAGCATACGATCCACCGAGGTCTACACGCACCTGAGCGAACCGTTACGCGACGATCTCCGAGAACTGCTCAGCAAGACCACCGACGGCCTGTTCGAGGGAAGGAGGCCGAAGCATGGTTAATTCCACTATTTGCGATAGCCCCGCACAGGCCGGTACGGGTCATCACCCCTCGGGCACGGGCGTCGAGTTGGCGGACGTCGTCCGTCGCTTCCGTTCCGAGTACGAGTCGCAATACGGACAGGTGATGATGCCATCCCAGAGAAGAGCACTTTCCGATATCGCGGCCTGTTGCACCGAGGAAATGGGTGGGAAACTGCATCGGTGCGACGATTGCGGCAAGCCGTTCTGGGCTTTTCACTGCTGTCGCAACCGGGCCTGCCCGAAATGCCATGGAACACAGACGCAAGAGTGGCTGGCAAAGCGTGAGGCCGAACTGTTGCCGTGCTCCTATTTTCACGGCGTGGCGACGGTGCCGTCGGAGTTGCGCGACGCGTTCCGTTACGACCAGAAGTTCATGTACAACTTGCTAATGAAGGTGTCGGCCCAAGCGGTTCGCGAACTCTGCGCGGAGAAGCGTCATCTCGGGGCGTTGCCCGGCATTCTCGCGGTCCTGCATACCTGGAACGGGCAACTGGGCTATCACCCGCACCTTCACATGCTGATCACCGGCGGCGGGATTACCCCCGACGGCGAGCACTGGGAGCCGGCCCGGGAAAACTATCTCGTACCGGTAAAGGCGTTGTCCAAAAAGATCGCCACCGAGTTCCGCGATGCGTTACGGAAGCAGAAGCCGGATCTGTTCGCAAGTATCCCGGCCCGTGTCTGGAAGCGCGAGTGGGTATCGTTCTTGAAGCATTACGGCCACGGCAACGACGCCGTGTTGACCTACCTGTCGCGGTACGTGTTTCGCATCGCCATCAGCAATTCGCGGATTATCGGCATGGACGACACGCACGTCACGTTCCGCTACAAGGACCGCGGCGCCGACACCTGGCGAACCATGCGACTGCCGGGCGTCGAGTTCCTCCGGCGATTTCTACAGCACGTCCTGCCGCGTGGCTTTCACAAGATCCGGTACTACGGACTGTGGCACCACTCGAAGCGAGACTTGTCGAGCCGCGCCTGGCTGCTGTTGATATTGGAGAAGCCGGCCGGCGCCGCCAAGGTGGTGAAGATCGCCGACCTGCTGGAAGGGTTGAGTCAACTGGCCGAGATCGACGATCGCCAATACACGGGCGACGAGGATGAGGCCGAAGCGCACAGCCCGCGTTGCCCCCACTGCGGCAGCACTCGGACCACGCTCCTTGGGGAGTGCCCTCGGCCCGGCGTGCGCTAACGGGCTGGCAACCCGACCCAGAAACCTCAGACCGTCTATTCGCACGCCGCGTTTTCAAGTTGATCGGGACGCGGCCACTAAAATGCTGCGCGCACGGACAGAAAGCCCCTACTCAACGCAACAAGACGATCCCTCCAACCGCCGCTTCGCGAACCACCCTACCAACCCACCGGCCCTCGCTCCCCCTCCCGCGACTCAGCACTTCG
>JAAEQP010000092.1 GCA_024231375.1 bacterium
CGCTGTAGACGGGGCGGGGCATATCTACGTCGCGGACACGGACAACCACCGCATCCAGAAGTTCGAATCAGATGGCACTTTCCTGATCGCCTGGGGGAGTGAAGGCACCGGTGACGGTCAGTTCGACCATCCTCTAGGCCTCGCAGCAGCCGGCTCTGGGCACGTCTACGTGACGGACGAGGACAACTTCCGGGTCCAGAAGTTCGACGTAGACGGCACGTTCATGGGGAAATGGGGCAGTTGGGGTATGGCGAATGGTCAGTTCGAGGTCCCACACGGGGTCACTGTGGACGGCTCAGGTGTCGTCTACGTCGCAGATGGGTCACTGAACAACCGGATTCAGAAGTTCGACTCAGAGGGTGCGTTCCTGACCAAGTGGGGAAGCACAGGGCCCGGCGACGGGCAGTTTGTCGCCCCCAGAGATCTCACGATGGACGGCTCGGGCCATGTCTACGTCGCAGATACCTGGAACAACCGCATTCAGAAGTTCGACCCCGACGGCAATCTCCTTACCAAGTGGGGCAGCCTGGGTGCCGGTGACGGTCAGTTCGACCAGCCTAGCGGCGTTTCGGTCAGTAATCTGGGGAAGGTCTACATCGCGGATGAAACGAACGACCGGGTCCAAATGTTCGACGCGGACGGCACCTTTCTGGGCAAATGGGGCTCTGAGGGGACGGGCAACGGCCAATTCAATCGGCCTTATGGCTGCGCGGTCGGCCTGGACGGCGCTGTGTACGTCACAGAGATGAGCAATAACCGCATCCAGAAATTCGACGCGGACGGCACCTTTGTCACCAAGTGGGGCCACTCGGGGGAGGAAGACGGTGAATTCAGCGGCCCTGTGGGTGTCGCGGTCGGCCCAGACGGCGCTGTGTACGTCGCAGACAGTGGCAATAACCGCGTCCAGAAGTTCGACGCGGACGGTGCCTTCTTGGCGAAGTGGGGGGCTGTGGGAACGGACGAAGGCCAGTTCCAGAATCCCTACCGCATCGCAGTGGACGCGGAGGGCAAGATATGCGTTTCCGATCAATACAACAATCGGATTCAGAGATTCGACGCGGACGGTACCTTCCTCACCAAGTGGGGTCATGAGGGCCAGGGGAATGGCGAGTTCACCCGGCCTTCTGGCGTCGCGGTGAGTGGAGAGGGCGGCGTCTACGTCACAGAACGAAGGAACCCCCGCGTCCAGAAGTTCAAGCCTGTGATCCTGACGGAACGCGCGAAGGCCATTGTCGTGGCCGGTGGCGGGCCGTACCCCGGTAACGACCTGTGGACAGCCACCCAAGCCTCAGCGAACTACGCGTATGCGGCGCTCACGAGCCAGGCCTTCACCAAGGAAACCATCTACTACCTCTCGGCAGACACGGACCTCGACCTGGACAACAACGGGGTGGCGGACGATGTGGACGGGGATTGCACGAAGGCGAATCTTCAGACCGCGCTGCTCACGTGGGGTCCGGACCAACTCGGCGGTCTGCCCACGGGGGATGTCGTCCTGTACCTGGTGGACCACGGCGGCCCGGACACGTTCCGGCTGAGCGAAACCGAAATTCTGACGGCCGCCGAACTCGCGCCGTGGCTAGACACGCTGGAAGCCCAGATTCAGGGCAAGCTCATCGTAGTCGTGGACGCGTGCTACTGCGGGTCCTTCGTGGACGACCTGTCGTCGCCGGGCCGCATCGTCATCACCAGCGCGGCGTCGGATGAAGAAGCCCAGTTCCAGGGGTCCGTGTCCTTCTCGGACTATTTCTGGACACGGGTCTTCGCGGGCGACACCGTGCAGACCGCCTTCGACGTGGGCGTGGCGGGCATGGCGTCGCAAACCCCGCTGTTGGACGACAACGGCAACGCCACAGCGAACGACGCGACCGACGGCGCGGTGGCGTCGGTTACCCACATCGGTACAGGCACGCACAACACCTTTAACGCGCCCGTCATCAGTGCGGCCGTGGGCGATCACACCTTGACGGGCACGGCGACGATGACGCTGTGGGCGGACGCAACGGACACGGACGGCGTGGCCAGCGTGTGGGCCGTGATTCAACCGCCGGATGCAGAGTCCGCAACCAGCTACCCGAGTGAACCCCTGTGGCCGTCGGGCGGCGCGCGGTGGGAGAATACCGTCGATTGTTTCACGACGGAAGGCACGTACACGGTGCTGTTGTATGCACGCGACCGCGTGGGCAGCACAAGCGCACCGACTGTGGTTGAGGTGACGGTAGGCAGTCCTCTGCGCCGGAAGGCGCTCGTGGTTGCGGGTATTTCTGACGCCGCCTCCGCGCGTTGGCCGGGCATCGAGTACGCGGCGGACCAGGCATACAAGGCCCTGAAGGGCCAGTCCTACGGCGATGACGACATCCGTTACTACAGCGCATCCGGCACCGTGGGCGTGGACGGGTCGGCGACCTGGAACAATGTGCGGTTTGCCATTGAAACGTGGGCTGCCACAGACACCCACGACCTGGTGGTGTACCTGGTGGGCGAAGGTGTGCCGGGCGCGTTCGTGCTGAACGCCACCGAAGAGGTGACGTCGACGGAGTTGGACGGTTGGCTGGATACGCTGCAGGCGACCTTGCCGGGCGGCGTGGTGGTCTTGGCGGACATCGACTGCGCGGGCGGGTTTCTTCCGGACCTCACCCCCCCGGCGGACAAGGACCGGATCGTCATGGCGACCACGGGCCCCGCCGCCCCCATGCATATGCTCTACGGTGGGGCCGTGTCCTTCTCCACGTATTTCTGGGCCAAGGTGCTGAACGGTTCCAAGGTGGGCCCGGCCTACGCCCACGCGGCCGTAGCCATGTTCTACGCGGCGGGCGCGTCACCGTCCCTGGACGACACGGGCGACGGGTTGTACTCCATCAAAGGTAGCGACCCCGACGGCATCTACGCCCGCGCGTACCGTATCGGTTCTGGGATCCTGCTCGCTGACGACGAACCCATGATCGGCGGTATCGTGGGCGAGCAGACCTTGAACGGAACGGGCACGGCCACAATCTGGGCGTCCAACGTAACGTCCACGGCCGGACTGGACCGCGTGATGGCCACGGTGCGTCCGCCGGGCATGGAATCCGTGCCGGGCGACCAATTGCCGTCGTTCGAACTGATGCCGGTGGGCGGC
>JAAEQP010000093.1 GCA_024231375.1 bacterium
GGGGTAATAACCGCCATCGGAACTGTTGTAGTTGACCTCCTGATAATCCGACAGGCCGTCCCCATCGCTGTCGTAGTCATCCGGATCGGTCCCATAGCTGTTTTCATCGCGGCTGGAGAGGCCGTCCCCGTCCCAGTCGCCGTCGAGGTCATCGGAGGCGGAGAGGGGGTCCGTCCCATCCGAGACCTCCTGGGCGTCGTTCGTGCCGCCGGCGTCCGTGTCGGCCAGCGTGGGATCGGTGCCGTGGGCGTTCTCCTGGGGCAGCGTCAGCCCGTCGCTGTCGTAGTCGCTGTTCCGTATGCCCGACCACATCTGGGAGTTGATCCCCGGATCGTCGTAGTCGTCCTCGCTCCCCAGCCTCCAGATGGCGACCCCCCCCGCCTTCCTCGACATCGCCTCGTCGATCTTGGAGCCGATGAGCTTCTTGATCTCGTTGAGGCGCTTGCGCGAGGTCGCTTCACACCGCATCACGAGGACGGGCGACGTGTTGGACGCGCGAAGCAGGCCCCAGCCGTCCGAAAACTCAATGCGCGCGCCGTCGATGGTGTTGACGTTCAAGCCCTCTTCCTGGAAGAAACGCGTGGCCTCCTCGACGATGGCGAATTTCCGGGCTTCCTTGGTCTCGATCCGCATTTCGGGCGTGGAGAACATCTCGGGCACGTTGTTGAATCGCGCGCTCAACGTCTTCCGACCGTGCGACATGAGTTCAAGCAGTCGCGCGCCGGCGTAGATGGCGTCGTCGAACCCATACCAACGGTGCTTGAAGAACATGTGCCCGCTCATTTCGCCGGCGACCTGGGCTTTGAACTCCTTCATGGCGGCCTTGATGAGCGAATGGCCGGTGCGCCACATAATGGGCTTGCCGCCGTGCTTGGCCACGTCGTCGAACAGCGTCCGCGACCCCTTCACCTCGGAGATGATGGTCGCGCCAGGCTTCTCCTTCAGGATCGCGCGGGCGAACAGGATGAGTAACCGGTCGCCCCAGATGATGCCGCCCTTCTCGTCAACGACCCCGATACGGTCCACATCGCCGTCGTAGGCAATACCGCAGTCGGCCTTTTCTTTCTTCACGGTGGCGATCAGCTTCTTCAGGTTCTCGGGCACGGTCGGGTCGGGATGATGATTCGGGAAGGTGCCGTCCACGTCGCAGTACAGCGGGATGACCTCGCACCCGAGCTGTTCGTACAACGGCACGGCCACGGGCCCGCCGGGACCGTTTCCGCCGTCGACCACGACCTTCAACTTGCGCTTGAGCGACACGCCCCGCAGGATGCGCTTGGTGTACTTGGGCACCAGGTCCATACGGGTGACCGTGACGGGCTTCTTGTGGGGGTTGCCTTCGGGGATTTCGCCCTTCTCGACCGCCAGCTTGTACAGCTTCTGGATCTCGGCCCCGTGAATGGTGGAATTGCCCGCAGCCACCTTCAACCCATTGTATTCTTTCGGGTTGTGGCTCGCCGTGATCATGACGCCACCGTCCACGTCCAAGGTGAACAGGCCGAAATACAGCACCGGCGTCGGCACCATGCCAATGTCGATGACGTTCATGCCGGTCGAGGTCACCCCGTCGATGAAGGCGTTCGAATACGGTTTCGACGTGAGCCGGCCGTCGCGTCCGATGACGATCTGGTTGTGCTTGCGCTTGCGGCGCATGTACAGGCCATAGGCCCGACCGATGCGCGCCATCACATCTTCGTCGAGTTGCTTGCCCGCGAGACCGCGGATGTCATATTCGCGAAAGATCCCCGGATTGATCTTCATTGTGTCCTCCTCCTTGATACGAGTGAGGTTACAGTATCAGGTCGGGATTCGTCCGGTCAATGGAAGGGGCGTTGTAATCGGGAGTGGTGCGTACTCGCCCCGCCTTTGGCGGGGCGAGTACGCACCATTCTTCCGCCGTCCCGCAAGATCCGTCAGGAACGACCCTCCTCGGCATGCTATGCTTCGGCCATGGGCGCCGATTCTAGGAACGATGGCCGCTCGCGGCTCTCCGCGGACGGCCGTCCGCCGACTACGCATCCCCCCGACGCAGACGCCCCAAACACACGACACCCGCAACCATCAGAAGCACCATCGTCGCTCCCGGAACCCCATCCACCCCCAACGTCGCCGGTGCCACCGGCACGACCGCCACGTACTCGCCCACATACGGACCCGTCGTCATGGGGACGAACGAAGTGACCAGGGACGGCGAAGCCGTGGGCTCCGTGCTGTAGAATATGTTCGTCTCGTTCATGCCGCCGTTGTCGTTTATGCGACAGTCGTCCAGCCAAAGTCCGTACATTGTGGTTCCTGGCGTCAGGAACGGGTCGTCGTCCGATCGGGTTCCCGTCACGACCACCCAATTGTCCCAATCGCCCCCGAGAGGAATCATGGCCGGCGCATTCACCGGATTCGGCGACACATCCGGGATGTTCCGGTTGAGCCAGTATCCGATTTGGCCCACGAACGCCGTGAAATCGCTTCCATGGATCACCTCGTACAGGTAGTCGGGATCCGGCACGTAGTTGTCCATGGTCCCCACGAGCATGTCGGCATCGAGTTCGAGGGCCGGCGTGAATGTGGGATCCAAAGAACGCCCGTAGTTCAGGATCTCGAGCAGCGTTTCGTCGCTACTACCAAGGAACCGCAGACACATCTGCGACGAGATCGCCGCGGAACTGTGCATCATCGGGTGCTGGTCATCCAGGTTGATGTGGTTGACGTCCAGATCCAGGATGTCCAGGGCCCCGGCCACCGGCCCAATCACACACGCGACAATCGCCAACAACACAACACGGCTCGCACCGCTCCCCCAAGACTTCCTGCACATGACTCCCCCTCCCCTTGCACGCTGTGTGGCCGCCCCCGCATGCCACAATGAACACACTATCTACGTAAGACCTCCGCGAGTATACCACGGACCTTCTCGCACTGGACATCGTCCCTTGCCACGCCATAGTATCCACTCTCACAACGCAACCAGGGGAACAAGCCGTGAACACACAGACGACGCCTCGCGCACTGCTACTTGCGGTGACCATCGGGACGCTCGCCATCGCCGTGACAGATACATCCGCCGCCCAAACGGACCCGTCCCCCATCGTCGAGGTGGAACGCCAGCTCTACGTCGAGCACACCGAGACCGGCAAGAGCCGGTGGGTCAACGCCTACTACACGGGTTCCGGCCTCGAACGCGAAGAGATCCACACCTTCATGGCCAAGAGCGACACGCCCGAGAACCCCAAGCGCCGCCGCTCACCCGACAACGGCCGCACGTGGTCAGGGTTTGAGGAGATGTCTGCCGTCGTCAGTCATGAACAAGGCGCTCGCATCTACTGGGGCGCCGGTCCCATGCATTACGACGACGAAACCGGCGTGACCGTATCCATCTGGCTGCGTCAGACGAAACTGAAGCTCTACCACAACCATAGCTTCTCGCGCGTATCGAGCGACGGCGGCCGGACCTGGTCCGAGCCCAACCAGTTGCGCTACGAAGACGGCGCCTCCTTCGACCCGGCCAATCCCCTCAATCCCGACTACCTCGACCACAACCAATCCTACTTCGGAAGCAACATCATCCGCCACAGCAACGGCTCCCTGATCCATGCCGGCGCCGCGGTGAACGTGCCCTACGTCAACGAAACGGGCAAGAGCTACGACGGCCGCGTCCCCGCCGACGCCAAGAGCATCGGGTCCGTGTGCTACATCGGACAATGGAATGCCAAAGCGAAGGACTACGACTGGGTGGGCGGCAATCCCGTTTGGGTGCCTCTCGAAGTGTCGTCCCGCGGGTTGATGGAACCGGAGGTGACCGAGTTGGCCGACGGCCGCGTCCTGGTCGTGTGGCGCGGGTCCAACACGCCCACCACGCCCGGCCGCAAATGGTTCAGTCTCTCCGAAGACGGCGGCCGCACCCTGAGTCCTGTCAAAGAATGGACCTACACCGACGGGACCCGGTTCTACTCACCCTCCAGCCTCCACCGGTTCCTGCGCCACAGCGTCACCGGCAAACTCTACTGGCTCGGCAACATCTGCGATACCCCGCCCAACGGAAACGGCCCGCGCTACCCTCTCATCATCGCGGAAGTCGACGAGTCATCCGCCTTGCTCAAGTACGACACGGTGACCATCATCGACAAGAAGAGCCCAAGCGACAGCGACGCCCTCCAGCTATCCAATTTCTACATTCTCGAAGACCGCGAGACCCATCGCGTCGAAGTGTACGTCAGCCGCCTCGGAGAAGACCCCGACGACTTCTGGGGCGCCAACGCGTACCGATACGTCCTCACCTTCCCGTAGAACGGCGCCTTCATCTGTCCAGCGCCTGCCGCACCGCCTGCGCCAGCTCCAGCCCGGACATCGGCTTCATCACCAGCGCTGCCACCTCTACCTCACCCTCTCTTACGGCCCGGGCCGACACGCCGAACCCCGTGCATAGCACCACGGGGACCTCGGGACGGATTCCGACCAGAAGCTTGGTCAACTCCGTCCCGGTCATCTGAGGCATCATCTGATCCGTGACTACCACGTCGAACCGCTCGGGTTCCGACCCAAACAGATCGAGGGCATCCGCGCCGCACGTCACCGCGGTCACCTCATACCCCAGACGCACAAGGGCCGCCTCCGCCAGATGACACACCTGCTCTTCATCGTCCACCACCAGAATCCGTTCTGTTCCCCTCAACGACGCCTCGTCCGGAAGCACCTCCGGCGGCGCCTCCCCCTCGCCGTCCACGGCGGGGAGATACACCCTGAACACCGTCCCCTCACCCGGTTCGCTGTAGACATGGACAGCGCCGCCATAGCCCGTGACAATGCCGTGAACCGTCGCCAATCCCAGCCCCGTCCCCTCGCCCTGCTCCTTCGTCGTATAGTACGGCTCAAAGATATGGTCGAGCGTCTCCCGGTCCATCCCGTGCCCCGTGTCGCACACGCTCAGACACGCATACCGGCCCGAACTAAGGTCGACGCCCTCCAGCCCGGCCTCATCCAGAACCGCCGTCTCCTCCAGGCTCACCCGCAAGACGCCGCCCTTCTCCTTCATGGCCTGATACGCGTTCGTGCAGAGGTTCATGATGATCTGATGCAGTTCGGTCGGGTCCGCCATGACCGCCCCGCAGTCCGTATCGACATCCAACTCGAACTCGATGGTGGAAGGAATCGAGCGCCGCAGAAACTTCGCCACTTCCTTCACGACCACATGCGGCGAGAGCGGCCGCAACTCCCGTTCACCCCGCCGGCTGAACGATAGGATTTGCTGCACAAGATCCTTGGCCCTGGTGCCCGCCTCGGTCACCTGGCTCAGATGACTCTGCACGCGGGATCCCTCCAACGCCTCGGCCGAAGCCAATTCCGCGTACCCCAGAATCACGCTCAGAATGTTGTTGAAGTCGTGCGCAATCCCCCCGGCCAATGTCCCAATGGCCTCCATCTTCTGCGACTGGCGAAGCCGTTCCTCGATCTCACGCTCATACGTCACATCGCGCTTAACGGCTACATAGTTTACTACGCGCCCTGCCGGATCGCGCACAGGCGCGATCGAGGCATCCTCGTGAAACAGCCCCCCATTCTTCCGCTGGTTGATGAAGTGGCCGGTCCATGCCTCACCCCGTTTCAGCGTGTCCCAGAGGTTGGTGTAGAACGCCTCGTCGTGCCGGCCGCTCTTCAGGATGGACGGCCGCTTGCCCAACGCCTCCTCCGACGAGTATCCCGAGATCCGTTCGAACGCTGGATTCACATACTCAATGGCACCGTCAGTGTCCGTGACCACGATGCTCTCCGCGGCCTGTTCAAAGGCATACATGAACCGCGTACGCTCCGCCTCAGCCCGGACCCGATCCGAGATGTCCCGGCAGGACAATACAATCCTGGCCGGCCGGCCATCCTCATCGAAGATCGGCGCGGCCGTCACCTCGTGAGGCGCGTGCCCGCCCCCCTCCCCGCAATGCTCGTGCGAGATCACCGCCGGCATCGCCGTCTCCAGCACATGCTTCACGCAGCACACGCACCGCCCTGTGTCGCACGGGTCCGTCTCACCGTGGAGCAACTCATGACACTTCAGCCCTGTCCGGCCGGCCAAGTCCGGGGCGCCCTCCTGGGCCGCCCGATTCGCCAGCACGACCGAGAAATCCGGTTCCACCACAACCGTGGGGTCCGGTATCGCATCGATCACGCTCTGAAGAAAATCGCGCGACTCCCTCACCGCCAACTCCGACCAACGCTTCTCTTCCGACCGCCGCTTCTGCAACCGGGCAACCGAAAGACGCCACGAAAACAGTGTCAGCAGCGCCGTCAGCAGCGCCATCCCGAGACAGTACCTCGCGATCAAGCTCCTCCGCCCCTGATACAGCGCGTCCCTCGGAACATGGGCCACCACCTTCCAGGAGTATCCCTTGGCATCGAGCGCGGCGCTACTCGGGGCGTATGCCGTCGATGCGCCCGTACTGCTCTTCTGCCCCTCAAGAAGCGGGTACACCGTACGGAATGTGAAGAGCCCCCGGGCCGTCTCGAATTGACCGCTGTCACGCGACACCATCCCGGCCCACGCCTCCGGACAGTCGACCGCGAATCTGCGGTCCCGCTTGTCCTCGAACATGAAGCCCCACTCGTCCTCGGCCGTGGGCCCCTTCAGCCAGTAGCCGTCCGAATTCAGGAGCAACGGAACCTCCAACTGCGACTTGTGGCGGTACGCTCCGAACCGGTCCAGCAGGTGCGCCGCCAGATAGTTGACGATGACGATGCCCCGCTTTGTTCCGCCTTTGTCGAACACGGGCGTCCCGAGGCGAATCATCGGCTTGTGCGGGACCTCCACCTCGCCCCGCTCGATGTTCAGGTCCAGCGGCGACACGAACACCTCGTGCCGGTCCAAAACGAACGTATCCCGGAAGTAGTATCTGCGCCCCTTCTTCTGCAATTCGGACACTGGAACGATGGCTGGTCGGCCGTCCTGGAAGTTCACGCGAACGAGTTCAAGCCCGCGTTCGTCCAATAACCGGATCTGGTCGTACAACCCCTGGGTTTGGCTGAAGGTGAGGTAACTCTGGGCTAGGTCGGCCTGCGCGTCCGGGTAGTCCTCCTCCCCCACGTCGAACACGCCGCTGGTGCACACCGTGTTGGCCAGGTACGCCAGGTCGGCCGAAGCCGCCGCGATGTCGCTGGCGATACCCGCGCTTTCCAGAAGCACGGTGTGCCGCTGCTCCTCCTCCAGGGCACGGCGGCTGGTCCCCGTCCCCGACACGAAGAACGCCACAGCGATACACAGTGATGCGGCCAGAAGGGGAAGTAGAGTGATCAACGTGCCCGAGGCTACGGCGTGGGCATCGGACGCCTGACGCGAAGGTCTCTTGCCGCTATCAGCTTCAACCACGGCGAGTCTCCCACCTTGGTGAGACCGCACAGACTGACACCAAGATCACGCCAACGCGCCGCCGTCCGGTAACCTTGCTTCAATCCACCGCCGGACAAGGCAGCGCTACAGAGCGAATCCCTTCCAAACCCGGTGTAGACGACCCGAGACCACCGACCGCAGACGCCTACACGTCTCCTAGTGTAGCAAAGGATGCGCATTTTGGGAAGCCGCTTCATGAGCCCCAGAACGTCTGGTAGCGAGCTGTGGCGCGGTTGAAATGCTTGGTGACGCCTGAGTTCCGCTCAGAAGCGCCAACACCCGCAGGGTGATGGTGGTCCCGGGGAATGGGCGCGTCTGATCTTTGCGTGCGCGCCACTTGGTGGTCTTACCAAACGATTCGGGTGAGCGGCGCCACATTCAAGCCCAGCTTGAGGGCGTCTACCTCCCCTCCGCGCGCCCTACGCCGAGGCAAACAACCGCATCGGCGTCTGCACCTCCACGCCCACGGCCCCTTCATGCAACACGGGCGGGTACACGATCTGCACCGGGCCACCGCGCCCCTCGAAGTACCATTTGGCCAACAGTTCCAGTCCCTCATCGGCCGCCTCGCGCACTGGCAACCACACATGCGCGCACGCCTCGTCCATCACAAACGCCTTATCTTCGTACGTCCAGCAAACGATCTCGAAATCCTTGCCCGGCACACGGCCGGCCCGTCGAGTTCCTCCGGTATCCGAGCGAAGCCCCGGTGAATGCAGGCTTCGCCGTCGTGTCCGGTGAACTCGGTAAAGGAACCGGCTTCGACAACTAACCGACAATCAACGTGAGGCGGTCCCATGCGTCCCATGAGACCTACGGGGCGCATAGGTCTTGGCTCCAACGTGCCCTTCCCTCCGGTCCGCAAACGCGCTATCATGGGCTCAGCGTTAGTGACACTGGGGGCCGCTCATCGGGGGATGCATCATGGATCCTGTCACCTGTCTGTCTGCCGACGTGCCTGAAATCGCCGCCGCCTACAACCGCGCCGTCCGCCGCGTGCCGCACTGTCTTCCGGCTTCCGATGCGGCTGTAGCCACCGCACTCTTTCCAGAGAGTCCCAACGGCCCTCTGCGCGACCAAACGGTACTCGCCATCAGGACCGGCGGCCGCATCGCCGGATTCGCCCACGCTGTCATGGATCCCCCCGATCCGAAGAAACCGAACGAACCGCCCAAGGGCGTCATCCCCTTCCTGTGGTATGAACGCGGCAAACGCGCCGTGGGACAACGCCTGATCGATGCGGCCTGCGAACACGTGCGCGGAGCAGGCGCCACAACCATCGACGCGTTTCCCCAGCATCACCGGTACCCCTTCTACCACCTTAGAGCCGCGTATTTGTCCGAACGCCTTGACCACGTCCAGGCCCTGTTCCAATTCAACGGTTTCGAGCGCATCGGCGGCGAAGTCTTTCTCGATTGGGTCGATCTCGTCCCACCGCCCCAGGAAGCTTGCCCCGTGGACGCCGACATCTCCGTGGAGTTCGTTCCTGGCGGCGGCGTGCTGCCCGGCGTCCACGTGCGGGCTCGAAGGGGCGCAGATCTGGTTGCCGAGTGCGTCAATGTCTCGTGCGGTGAGTACACGGACGCACCCGCGGCGCAAGACTGGACCTTCACCACGTGGCTTGGTGTCGAGGACGCCGCTCAGGGCAAAGGGATGGGCCTGTACATGCTTCGCCGGGCGCTGGCGGAGGCCCACGGTGTGGGGTACCGGCACGCGTCCATCAGCACCGCCTGGGACAACCATCGTGCGTTCGTCTTCTACGCCAACCATGGGTACACCCTCTCCGACTGGACCTACGGTTGGCGGCAATCCGGGCAGATGGCAACAGCCCCGTGATCTTTCCCATTCCAATTCCCAGCGCGATCTGCTATACCTTCGCCCATTCGTGCTTCATGCACCGCAACGGCCCGGGCACGTCAGCCCGGAACGGGGCACCGCCCCAGGGAGTGACGCAGCCATGAGCGAGTTGCGCGTCGAGACATTCCGCATGCCCGCGGGTGGGTTGAACGCCCCGAGCCCCCTGCCGCCGTTGCGGGCCCTGTCCAAAGCCCATGGCAAGATGGAAGTCCACGAGAGCGTGCCGGAAGAGGCCCGCAAATACCTTGGTTACGGCATAGACGGAGGCGTGCTCCCCTACACCATCCAGGACGACTACGACCGTGATCGCAAGGATCGTGACTTCAAGGTAGTCGTGCTAGAGAACGAGACACTGAAGGCCACGTTTCTGCTTGAACTCGGCGGACGCCTCTGGTCGCTCATTCACAAACCCACCAACCGAGAATTGCTCTACAAGAATCCCGTATTCCAGCCGGGCAACCTGGCCATTCGCAACGCATGGTTCAGTGGCGGCGTCGAGTGGAACTGTTCCATCCAGGGCCATACGCCCTTCACGTGTTCGCCCCTGTTCGCGGCGCAATTGAGAGCCGACGACGGCACGCCCGTGCTCCGCATGTACGAGTGGGAACGCATCCGTGGCGTCGCCTACCAGATTGACGCGTGGTTGCCGGACGGTTCGAGCGTGCTCTACGTGCGCCCGCGCATCGTCAATCCCCACGACACCGAGATCCCCATGTACTGGTGGTCCAACGTTGCCGTATACGAAACGCCCGACGTGCGCGTGATGGTCCCGGCCGACGCGGCCTTCAGCTTCACCTACGGCGGCCACATGCGTAGCGTCCCCTTGCCTGAATTCGAGGGTATCGACCGCACCTATCCCACCACGTCGCCGACCTCCGCCGACGCCTTCTACGAGATCCCCGACGGCGCGCGCCCGTGGATAGCGGCACTCGACAAGGAGGGACGGGGCCTGGTTCAGGCATCCACGCAACGGCTGCGCGGTCGCAAGCTATTCGTTTGGGGCATGGGCGCTGGTGGACGCCATTGGCAGGAGTTCCTCTCCGTACCGGGCCATCCCTACATTGAAATCCAGGCAGGCCTTGCCCGCACGCAGGTCGAGTGCATCCCCATGCCGGGCAAAGCCGCCTGGTCGTGGCTCGAAGCCTACGGGTTCATGGAAGCCGACGGCGACACCGTCCACGGAGACTGGATTGCCGCACGCGAACATGTGGCGGCTCTGGTGGAGGAACTCGTGTCCCAAGACACAGCAAATGCTGCCCACAAAGCGAGTGCCGCCATGGCCGACCGTGCCCCCGACAGCATCATCCAACGGGGATCGGGGTGGGGCGCTCTTGAGGCGCGCCGCCGCGCCAGGACCGGGGAACCGCCCGCTTGGGGGCCCAGCCTTGTGTTTGACGACGAGTCGCTCACACAGGAACAGGCGCCGTGGCTTTCACTGATCGAGGAGGGGGCTCTGTCCGAACCGGCCCCGTCCGATGCGCCCGACTCTTGGATGACCCAGACGCAGTGGCATGCCCTGCTGGAGAAAGCGGTGGCCGAAGGCCGCGCCGACCACTGGTTCGCATGGTTGCACCTGGGCGTCATGCGCTACAACGCGGGTGACACTCAAGGCGCGGACCAAGCCTGGAACGAGTCCAACGTCCGCACGCCCTCCGCATGGGCTCTGCGCAACCTGGCCGTCAGCGCCCAGCACCGCGGCGAGAAGGACCACGCCGCGGGCCTGCTTCGCGAAGCGTGCCGGTTGGCCCCGAATCAACCCCAGTTGACGGTGGAATGCGCGGGGGCGTTGCTCGAATGCCAACGCTACGAAGACGCCGTTGCCTTGTGTGAAGAAGCGCCTTCAGGCGTGCGCGACCATCTCCGTCTGCAGATTCTACGTGCCAAAGCCCATCTCGAACTGGGCCACCTCGATCTGGTCGAGGCGTTCCTGTTACGCGAAGTGGAGGTCCCCGATATCCGCGAATGCGAAGTCACCCTGACCGACCTCTGGTTCACGCTCCACGAGAAACGCACCGCCGAGGCCGAGGGCGTCCCCATCGACGACGCCCTGAAACAACGCGTCCGCAACGAGTTTCCGCCCCCGGCCCACATTGATTTCCGGATGCGGTAGGCGGCGGGAAGGGCAGTCGCTGCCGGGAGGTCTTCGGCGGAGCCCGCAAAACGGGGACAGACACGTCTCGCTCGAAGACTCGCTCGCTTGAGTCAGTCCCCGTTTTGCTGCTCGATCCTTTGCACTCTGTACGCCATCCGTTTACCATGCCGTGCGTTAGAGTTCACCGCTTCATCAAAGGAGATCCGTTGTGAGAATCCTTGCCCTTTGCTGTGTCGCAGTCCTGATCGCGTGCGCCGCACACGCCGCCGAACCCGTCTCGGACTGGCTCCCGTCCCCGGTCGGTCAGGCGATGGGCAAGCCTTACTACTCCGGCGAGATTCTGCCGACGCCCAAACACGCCGACTACGGCGACGGGGCTCTGACACTTCTCGACGGTCCATCCGCTGTGTCCCGTTGCGCCCTCGACGTCGCTTACGACGGTCCCGCCCGTGCCCTGCTGCTCCGTCTGCTGCACGGGCGCATCGACGCATACACCGGCCACTTCCCGGCACTCAAGAACGCAGACCCATCCGCCGATGCCATGCCTGTCCTGTTTGCCTTGGGCGGCGCCGAAGAGGCTGCGGGGCCTTTACGGCATCGTGGCCTGACCAAGGCCGCCGCGGAACTCCCCGAGCAGGGCTACGTGCTGCACATCGACGACGACGGCGTGCTCTGTGTCGGCGCGGACAACGCGGGAGTGATGAACGGCATGGCGTCGTTCCTGCAATTGATGCATGTCCGCGACGAGAAGCTTGTGGTACGTCACGCAACCATTCGCGATTGGCCGACGTTTGCTGTCCGGTATGTGTCGGAGTATCACATCCCCGGCGACGACTTCTTCGACTGGATGATGCTGTACAAGATCAACGGATTCGCCACGTCCTACCGCGCCCTGAAGCGCGACGGTCTGACCGACGCCGACCGCGCGAACCTCCAACGCATCGGAGACTACGTCCGCACCTACGGCACGATGCACTACATGGCCCAGTTTCACATCGGCGGACGGGGCGGTCGTATCCTCGATTGCGGAAGCGTCGCGGATGTGGATATGTTGCTGAACACCATCGCGGAAACCATGACGCTCGCCCAGCCGCAGCACGTCATGATTTGCTACGACGACATTCTGCCCGAACTGCAGCCGGAAGCCGCCAAGCAGTTCGAACGCCCTGCCCAGGCCCACGGTGCCGTCATGCAGCGGGTGTACAGGGCCGTGAAGGCACTCGACCCGGATACGGTGGTAAGCTTCTGTTCGCCTTGGTACCAAGGCCGTGGCCATCGGAAGTGGCGGGAGAACGCCACGCATCGCGAGGACATGCTCGCCTATCTCGCCGACATCCGTACGTGGCCGACCGACGATATCCGCATCGTGTGGACCGGTCCCGTCACCGAGAGCAGGTCCGTAACGATGAAAGACTTCGACCACTACCGCTCGCACGTGGGGCTCAACCACGAATTGTTCTACTGGGACAACACGTGGCACTACCACCAGCCCCTGCGCAATTTCCACGCCCGGTATCTCGATGGGTTCGTGGATTACTGCGCGGAACGCACCAGCTATGTGAATATCAACGCGACAAGCCCCATTGCGCGCTTTTTTGCCGTCACCGCGAACGACTACTATTGGAATCCCGACGGTTTCGACGTGGTCCGCGCACGGCAGCACGCCGTCGCTCAGTTCATGGGGGCTACCGCCGTGCCCGCCGCCGAGGCGTTCTACGTTCTGCGCGGCGAGGACTACAACGTGTTCTTCACCGCCAAGGTGGACCTAACCGATCTCAAGGACGTGTTTGCCCGTCTCGAAGAGACCAGCATCGACCAGCAACTGCCCCAGTACTGCTGGAAGGTGTACGAGTCCATCGTGAAGAAGCAGCAGGACGCGAAGAAGAAGTAGGCGTCCAAGCGCGCCGGCGATCTTACAGTTCGAACTGGGGAATCTTCAGCAGTTCGCCATCGTTCATGGCCGACTGGTGCGCCACGATTCCGGGAACGGTCATGTTCAGCGCCGATACGATGTCGACCAGCGGCTGACGGTCCTGAAGGATGGCGCTGACGAACTCCTCGCACAAGTAGCCGTGGGAACCACCATGTCCGCCGGGCTTCACGTTCGGCGGCAACGGAGGTTTGGCAAGTGTCACCTTCGAGATGTCTACCAGGCCCTCGTAGTGCGTGCCTGTCATCGATCCTTTCTGACCACGCACGCGTCCCACCTCGCCGTGGGAACCGGGGATGTCCCTGCTCTCGGCGATGCGCGCCATACCACCCTCGCTCGTGCGGTGCAGGGCGATCTCGGTGCCAAATGGATTCTTGTAGGCGTTGCTGTCGGCGCCGAAGCGCGACACCGTACTGGGCATGCCCATGCATGACACCTCGGTGAAGGTCTGGCCGGTTACGCACATGTAGTAGGCGTTGGAATGGGTGGGATACCATTGAGGCGGACAACCCATGCGCCAGCCCTTGTAGGAATCGATACCCTTCTCCGAGTAGTGGAAATACTCGCCCTCCGTGTACACCATCTTGCCGAACCCGCCCGCCTTGTAGACTTGGCGCATAGCGTAGCAATCGTTGCGATACGAAGACGTCTCAAACATCATGTACTTCAAGCCCGACTTCTTCACGGCGTCAAACAGACGGTCGGCATCCTCCAACGATCCGAAGACCGCGGGCACGGCACTCGCCACGTGCTTGCCGTGCTCCAACACATCGATGCAGTGCCGAGCGTGGCTCGGGGCATCCGTCGCTACGAAAACCGCTTCAATGCCGTCGTCCTTCACCAATTCCTCCAAGGAGGGATAGGTCTTGCTGCAACGGCACACATCCGCCAAGGCCTTGCATCGGTCAGGAAACAGATCGCTGACAGCAACCACTTCGATGTTCGGATGGTCCTGAAGACTGAAGGCCGCCCCAA
>JAAEQP010000094.1 GCA_024231375.1 bacterium
TGGCGAGATGCGATCTGGCGCTGAAAAGAACCGGCGAAGCGGAAACCGGATACCGCAAAGTGCTGGCCATGCCCGAATCCCACTGGCCGGACCGGGCACGTGCCCAGTTGGGAATTGCGGAATGCGCCGAAACCGAAGACAACCGCAGAACAGCCCGGGACGCCTACGCCAAAGTACTGACAATGAAGAACGCCTCGCGATTCGATGTCGCGGCGGCGAAACTGAAAATCAAGGAAATGAAGTGATGCGGTCGCCGGCAGCAGTGACGGGCGTATTCTTGGCTGGGATTGTGTTCCTCGGTCAGCCCGGTCTTCTGCGTGCCGACATCACTTTCGACCCGGAAAACAGACGGATCGCGGTTTCCGGGTTCCCCGAAGAATCCCCGGCCACACTCCTGCGCATCCGCGAAACCGCCCGTGACAACGGATGGTCGTGCGTGTCCTACGACGCGGGGACCGACACCATCTTCCTCGCGCCGCTCTCGGACAATCCGCGGAACACTGAGTTCGCCCTCGTGCGGCACATGCTCCATGCCTTCCGTGACGACGCGATGCTCTCGTACGACTCGTGGGAGGACGGACA
>JAAEQP010000095.1 GCA_024231375.1 bacterium
CGGATGTTCTAATGTTCACTCGACACTCGACCGCAAACTTGACGCACCCCAGAAATCTGCTATCATAGCCCCACAATCGCATACACAAGTTTTTACGTTGGCCGGATGGTTTCCCTCGAGCAAGTGGGCTCGCAACCATCCGGCCTGTTTGTTTTTCGGCGCTCGGACTCAGTCCAGACGACACACCGACCTCACCGGGCGCTTTCAGGATGTGATCCTCGTTTCACCTATGCCTGGCGTTATGCCGTGGTATGGTGCGACGATGGTCTTTCGTTGGACAGACTGTTTCATTGGCAGTTCTGTTCGTCGGCTCCTCGATGTTTCGTTCGAGGAATTCACGGTTGGAGCTTTTCCTCAATGGAGGTCAAAAGCGGCCCGGCGCTCCCCTCCGAGGGGGCGCGTACCTTGAAAACGGCAACGATCACTTACACGGAGGTAACGACGATGTACACCTGCCCACGATGCGGGCGAGGGAACCGGCACGAGGCGCGCTTCTGTTGCCACTGCGGCGCGGACGTGCGCCCCGCACGACAACCCGGTACTCCCTTCCCCCATCGCGTCTCTCGTACCCGTCCTCCCGGTCACCGGACCGTCGTCCGGCTCCGGGACTGGGTGCAGACGCACTGATGCTTCACCCCTCCGCCTGACCGGCGGCGGGTCCGAGGGCCGGACGCGGTTCCGACCCTGGGGCCTGCCGCCGGTTGAAACGGCGGTGGGGTCTTGGGAAACCGGGGCATCTAATGCAGGGAGGTCGAACGATGGAGATCGTGAGCACACTCATCGTCGTTCTGTTCGGGGGCGGCATCGCCGCTCTCCTCGTCGGCAGAATCCTTGGCAGGGCGGAGGCCCGCGCCAGGGACGAAACGACGATGGCAACCCGGCTGGCCCGCTACGCCGGACCGAACCGGGGACTGACCGTGGTGGAACGATGAGTTGGCGTCGATGGGTACGCCGCCCCTTCGGGGGCGGGGTGTAGGAAATGTGCGCAAACGTCAGTAGACAATGCCTGATGGGGCGTGATAGTCGCAAGACAATGCCACCGGACAATGTTGATTGTCCCGACAGTTTGCCCCGTTTTCAGCATCTCGAAACCTGTTTTTGACCATTTAACGACCAAAAAACCG
>JAAEQP010000096.1 GCA_024231375.1 bacterium
CGCCTGAGATGTGAGCGCCTGCCACGCGCCATAGGCGGAGGGGCAGGACTTCCTCGACAGGCCCACTGTCCCAGGTCTTCTCTCGGCCTGCGCGTGCGAGATGGTACTTCTTCACCCCCCCCACCTCGCCTGCCTCAGTCCGCGAAGCGGACGACCCGAAGATTGCCCAGGACAAGCGAAGCGCAGTCCTGGGATCCGCCTCCCCACCTCCGAGTCCCGTAGGGACGGCAGAATACCGACCGTGCTCGCACCGACGTAGGCATCCCCCCGCCCCTTCTGCTACGATATGCACCGAAGGCAAAGGGAGGTCCCGGCATGGATAACACCACTGAAGGCGGACTCCGGTTCGAAGACGGCCAACTTCTGATCGACACGCCCTGGGCCAAGGCGGTTCCCGGCGATGTCTTGGTCAACAACGAACCCGTCCGTGGCGCATGGGAATCCGACGAAGACGGTGCATACACGTGCCGCTGTGGGCCATGGAGGCTCGCCCTCTCGCAACCCGAACCCGGCCTGGTCGCATGCACCGTTCACAACAACGACGACGTTCCCCGCCGCCTAGACAAACTCATTCTGGGCCGATGGACGCCCGAGGCCTTTGACAATGCGCTCCGCTCAGAAGACTTCCGCGAGTTCGTCCACGGCGGAAGTTTCCGCAACATCGGTACAGGCGTGAAAATCGTCGGCCGGAAGACCGCCGCCCTCGATTTCGCCGCGCCCTCCAACATGGTGACCGTCTACGCCCAGGTCGACGCCCTCGGCGGTGAACGAGCCGCCCTCCTGCTCGGCGTAGCGCCTCCCATCGGCGACGGGTTCTCCGAATTCACGACCATTCATTCCGATCCCCATTGTGAAGCCTCCTTCGGTTTCGAAATCGCCCACATCTTCGAGTGCGAAGTGCGCCCGGGCGAATCGGTCGCAGCTTCCCCCGTCGTGACCATGACCGGCCCCTCGGGCGTGGACCTGCTTGACGCCCTCGGCGCATTGTGGCGCGAACGACTCGAACGGAAGCCTGCGAAGGAACGCGTGCGTGGATGGAACAGTTGGGATGCCTATTCGGGCGCTGTGTCCCGTGCGGCCATCGATGAGAATATCGAGGCCGCCCAGTCCCTGTTCGGCAACACCGTGCAGGTATTCGGCATCGACGAGGGATGGGAAGTGCAATGGGGCGATTGGCGGCCCAACGCCAAGTTCCCGGAAGGACTCGAAGACTACTGCGATCACGTGAAGTCCCGCGGCTGCACGCCGGGCATCTGGACCGCGCCGCTGCTCGTCAACACCTACAATCCTCTGTTCCTCGAGAAACCCGAATGGTTCGCGCGCGACGCCTCAGGCCAAATCCGACGCGACACCTACTCCTACGGTCCCATGGCCTATCTCGACCCAACCCAGCCAGAAGTCATCGATCATGTGGCCGGAATCTTCACACGATTGCGGGAAGCCGGGTTCGAGTACTTCAAAGTCGATTTCTGTCACTGCATTCTCCAGGCTGAACGCTTTGCGGACCCCTCCGTCAGCCGACTCGGCCTCAACCGCCGCGTGTTCGCCGCCATCCGTCAAGCCATCGGCGAGAACGCCTACCTCCTGAGTTGTGGCGCACCCTACGAATCCGTAGCCGGTCTGGTCGACGCCGTACGTACGTCGGGCGACATCCACATCTACTGGGGCCATGTGCTCGCCAACGCGGGGGCCATCGCGGGACGCTCCTGGATGCAGGACCGCCTGTGGAACTGCGATCCCGATTTTCTTGTGGTGCGCGGTCCCGACACGGCCGAACCGCCCTTCGAGAAGGACCGCGTCGTCCAACCCTTGGGCCCCGAAGGCGGCTGGAATGCGGGACGTGAGTTCAACGAGGCCGAAGCCCGCGCCTACGCCTTGCTCGTCCACCTCAGCGGAGGCGACACCTTCCTGGGCGATGCGCTGCCCAAGCTCAACGAAACCGGCGTGGACATTCTGCGCAAGACCCTTGAGCCACGCGATGTGCCGGCGCTTCCCGCCGACATGTTCACCTCCGATCAAGATCTGCCTCGCGTGTGGATTAGCCGCGACGATAGCGACGTGCTTGTGGGCCTGTTCAATTGGTCCGATAAACCCGCATGCGTCCACTTCGACCCCGCCGAGTGCGGGCTCACCGGTGTCCCGAGCGATTTCTGGACCGACGCGCGCGTGAAACATCTGCCTGACCGCGTGCCCCGGCGCAGCGCTATCGGACTGCGGTACCCATCGAGCCACGCGGAGGAGGAAGACGCCGCGGACAACGAAGGAAAATCCCGCGAATCCGGCGCCTTCTGGACCAATCTGGCCCGTGCGTTCAAACGACTCAAACCGCGCCGCTAATCGCGCCACGATGACATCGCAGATCCGCGAGTCCGCCCTTGATCGCGCTGGTCCCTGCCTATAGGATTGCCCACATCGTTCGGGGAAGTCCCGTCGTTGCTGTCAAGGGCGCATGCGGCCCGTTCATCGAAAAGCACCACAAGGAGGCCTTCCATGGGGAAAGCCATGTTGGCACTGATACTCGGAGGGTTCGTCATGACCATGCAGGCCGATGCGGAAAGGCTGAATGGCCGGTTCGAAGGAGCTGAAATCGAAACCGTCGCACCCGGCGTGTGGCGCGTGCGGTTTGGCACCCCCGAACCCTTCACGCCGGTCCAGTTCCGGGAACGCGCGCCTGAAACCGACGCCATTGCTCAACTGCCTGACCCCTCTCCCCTGCCTTTCGACCTTGACGACATCCGGTGCCGCGTGGCGCCGTCCAGAACCGTGGTATACGTGCCCTGCGACGAACCTAAGGACCAGATCTACGGGTTCGGCCTCGACCCCGTCTGCTACCAGCAGAAGGGGCTGCGGAAACGGTTGACCGTGTCCGCCGCTGTGTTCGGCAAGACCGGCGCCAGCCACGGCCCGGTGCCTTTCTATCTGAGCACCAAGGGATACGGCGTCTACGTGGACACGGCGCGCGTGCCCTTCGTCCATGTGGCCCGTCTGTCTCCCAGAAGCGCCGCGGTGAAAGACACGGGCGGGGACGATGCGCCGAAGACCAGCGAGGAAGAACTGTACGCAGGCGGCAACGCGCTGGGACGTCCCGAAGTGGTGTTCGACCTGCCGGGGAACAGCACGGGCGTGGACGTATACGTGTTTGCCGGTCCGGCCATGCGCGGGGCCGTGCAACGGTACAACCTGTTCAGCGGCGGCGGGTGCATGCCGCCCATGTGGGGCCTTGGCATGAAGTACCGCACCTACACCCGCGGCGACCACGAAACAGCCTTGGCCCACGCCAAGGGACTCAGAAAATGGCACATCCCCACCGACATGTTTGGCCTCGAACCCGGCTGGCAGACCCACGCCTATTCCTGCTCCCTCGTGTGGTCGCCCCATCGATTCCCGGAGCCCGAGACACTCGTGGACACCCTCAGCGGCATGGGACTCAGGGTGAACCTGTGGGAACACGCCTACATTCATCCCACGTCGCCCCTCTTCGACCCCCTGTCCGGCAAGTCGGGCGACTTCCTGGTCTGGGGCGGTCTGGTTGTGGACTTCGCCGACCCCGAGGCGGGCGCAATCTTCGCCGACTACCACGAGAAGAACCTGGTCGACATGGGCGTCGCCGGATTCAAGCTGGACGAGTGTGACCGGCAGACGGTCACTGATTGCGAACCCTTCAACTACCCCTACTGCACGCAATTCCCGTCGGGCATCGACGGCGACCAGATGACCCAACTCTACGGCTACCTCTACCAACGATCCCTGAACTCCGTGTTCCGCAAGAAGAACCAGCGGACCTGGTGCGATGTGCGGGCGACGACCGCCATGGCCGCACCGTTGCCTTTCGCCCTCTACAGCGACGCCTACAGTTTCGACGAGTATCTCCGCCAACTCCTCAATGCGTCGTTCACGGGCCTGCTCTGGTCGCCCGAAGTACGCCATGCGGGCTCCCTCGACGAGTACCTCAACCGCCTCGCCCTGAGCAGCTTCGCCCCGCAGATGTGCCTCAATCCCTGGTCCATTCCCAACCCGCTCTGGGAACAGTACGACCCAGGGAAGAACAAGAAGAACGAGTTACTGCCCGAGGAAGAACAGGCCAAGGTGGCTGGACGCATGCGCGACATCGCCAACCTGCGCATGCAGTTCCTTCCCTATCTCTACGCCTGCTTCCACACGTACCGCACCGAAGGACTCCCCCCGGTCCGGTCGCTGTTGCTCGATTTCCCGGACGACACCAAGCTCCGAGAAGTGGACGACGAATTCCTCTTCGGTGACGACGTCCTTGTCGCTCCCTTCATCGGCGCGAGCGCGTCGCGCAAAGTCTACTTCCCGGCAGGATGCGGTTGGACCGACTTCCGCACCCATGTCCGGTACGAAGGCGGCACCGAAGCGGAGGTGTCCGGCGTGCCGGGCGACATTCCCGCGTTTGTGCGGGACAACGTTCTACTGCCCGTAGCGGAACCCGTCGAACACGTCGCGTCCGACACGGTGTTCGACATCACGGTGCGCGTATACGGTGACAATCCGGCGCCTCGAGTCCTGTTCGAAGATGATGGCGAGACCTTCGACTACGAGCAGGGCGTGTTCAACCGCGTCACCCTCTCATGGGCGAAAGGCGAAGGCGCCGTTGCCCGCGAAGGCGCCTACAACGGCGCACGCTACGTCATCCGCGGATGGCAGAAGATCGAAACCGGCACGCCCGCCCAATAGGGCAGTCGCTGGTGGGCGAGATACTTCGCTACGCTCAGCATGACGGGGTAGAGCGGGCTTCTCTCCGCCTCTCTGCGCCTCAGCGTGAGATAGATTCTGAATCCATAGGGAGACCGCGATGTCCCGCGACAACGTCCTGCTCGTAAATCCGAACCGTATGCGCCCGCCCATCGCACCGCTGGGCTTGGAATACGTGGCCCAAGCGCTGAAACATGCTGGCTACAATCCGATCCTCTGCGATCTGTCGTTCGCCGACGACTGGCGTGCCACGCTCACTGACGCCATTGACGACACGCGCCCCCTTGCGGTCGGCATCACCTTGCGCAACATCGACGACGCCTACTTCGCCAGCCAGGATTTCGTGATCGAACAGACCACCGAAGTCGTGCGGCACGCCATCGAAGCCTCCGACGCGCCGGTGGTCCTGGGCGGCGTGGGGTTCTCCGTCATGCCCCGCGAGGTTCTCAAGTTCACGGGCGCCCCCTACGGCATCGCGGGCGACGGTGAAGAGGCCTTCCCCGCTCTGCTGGCATGCATCAAGGCCGGGGGCGATCCCGCCGATGTACCGGGCGCCGTGTTCCGCACGGACGACGGACAGTACGCCCTCATCGCCCCGAAGCCAATGAACCTCGCCTCGTTCCAGCCTGCGCCGCGCACCTGGACCGATGCTCCCCGCTACTTCACGGAAGGCGGCCAGGCCGGCATCGAAACGAAACGAGGCTGCGACCGTCCATGCGTCTACTGCGTCGATCCCGTTGCCAAAGGCCGCGCACTGCGCCTGCGCACCCCCGACTCGGTGGCCGCGGAATTCCAGGCCTTGCTGGACCAAGGCGTTGACGTGGTCCACCTGTGCGACAGCGAGTTCAATCTTCCCGCGGAACACGCCCACGCCGTGTGCGACGCGATCGTGCAGAACGGCGTCGCAGACAAGGTCCGCTGGTACGCCTACCTCTCCCCCGCCCCGTTCGACGCCGCGTTGGCCGATGCTATGGCCCGGGCCGGGTGCGTAGGCGTGAACTTCGGGGCGGATCACGCCGACCCGGACATGCTCCGCCGGTTGGGCCGTCCCTACAGGGCTGACGACATCCGTACCACGGCCCGCGCATGCCAAGGCGCGGGACTCGCGCTGATGTTCGACATGCTGTTTGGCAGTCCCGGCGAAACGCGCGACACCATCGCCCGGTCCGTCGATCTCATGCGCGAACTTGGGCCGGACCGAGTAGGGCTGTCCTGCGGGGTGCGCGTGTATCCGTATACGCGGCTGGCCGAATTCGTCCTGAAACAGGGCCCCGTCGCAACGAATCCGCGCCTCTACGGCACGACCGAGGACAACGAGTCCTTCCTGCGTCCTATCTTCTACGTAGATGAAGCGCTTGGCGAGGAGATACACGGTTACGTCTGGTCGTTGGTCGGCGACGACAGCCGGTTCCTTGCGGCCAATCCCGAAGAGATCGGGCGCAACTACAACTACAACGACAACACCGGTCTCGCCAACGCCATCCGAAACGGCGCCCGAGGCGCGTACTGGGACATCCTGCGCCGTATGGACTACGGCGAGTTCGGGGAGGGATGACGGAGTGCCGCGGTCCGATATGTCCGATCCGTCCGATCAGTTCGAGCGCACCGGATCCAACGGCGCAGCCCAGCGGACGGCCTGCGTCAGCATCTTCCTGTATTCCGGCCTGGCGAATATCTGCGGCCCGTGGCCAGGTTGGATGTAGCAGACCCGCGCCTTGCCATACGTGCGTGTCCACGCGATGCTCTCGTCGCTCGTGGCATGGTCCGTCGTCAGTAGCACGTGGTTGTCGTCGGCGATATAGCACCCTAGATAGGTTTCGTCATGAATCGTGCAGTCCGTGACGCCCCGCGTCACGGGATGCTCCGCGTCCGCCACCTGAAGCGCGAAATCCACGTCATGCAGATACGTGGACGC
>JAAEQP010000097.1 GCA_024231375.1 bacterium
CGTCTCGCCCGTCAGCGACGGACTCGCTGGGTCGGTCCCGTTTCTCCGCTTGGCCTCGTCCAGCGATTGGAGGAAGGCTCGACGCTTGTCATGCCTGATGAACTCGCGGCACAATGGGGCCTCGTGCCTGACACGAACCGGCACGGATGCGGGAGGAACACAGCATGGGTTTGCTCATGGGGTTGGCGCTGGTCGCCGCGAAGGAGATGACTGTGATGGGAACCGAAGCGAAATGGCCTGAAGACGCGTTCTTCGGCTTGCACTATGACCTGCACCCCGGTGCGAAGGACACGGAACTCGGACGGGAAACCACCTACGAGCATATCCGCGAACAACTCGAGAAGGTGAAGCCCGATTACGTGCAATACGACTGCAAGGGCCATGGCGGATACACCGGATACCCCTCCAAGGTGGGTTCGGCCTCGCCCGGCATCGTCAACGACGCCCTCAAGGTGTGGCGCGACGTGACCCGCGACATGGGCATTCCTCTGTCTATCCATTACTCGGGTGTCTTCGACGTGCGCGCCATCGAGTTGAACCCGGAATGGGCGCGTATCAAATCCGACGGCTCGCCGGACACCAACAACACGGACCGCATGAGCGCCTACACCGACGAACTGCTCATTCCCCAGTTGCTTGAAGTGGTGGAGCTCTACGACATCGACGGCGTTTGGATCGACGGCGAAAACTGGGCCAGCCACCCAAGTTGGAGCGACGCCTGCATCGCCGAATTCACCAAACGCACCGGGATCGCCGACATTCCTCGTAAGCGTGAAGACGCGCATTGGGCGGAATGGTTGGCGTTTCACCGGGATCTGTTCACCGAGCACGTCGCGCGGTACGCCGAGGCTCTCCACGCGAAGAAGCCCAGCATCGCTGTGTGCAGCAACTGGATGTACAGCGTACGCATGCCTGAACCCGTCGCCGCGCCGGTGGATTACCTTAGCGGCGATTTTGACCCCTCCTTCGGCGCGGATCGTGCGTGCGCCGAGTCGCGGTTCCTTGCCAGCCGGGGAATGCCCTGGAACCTCATGGCCTGGACCTTCCTCAACACGGGAAGCCAGGGGTGGACCATGAAGACGGTCCCGCACCTGTGCCAGGAAGTGTCGGTGACGTTGGCCCAAGGCGGGTCGGTGTTTCTCTACAACCAGCCGCAACGATCCGGGCGCCTCACCGCGTGGCATCAGGACATGTTCGCCCAGGTGGCCGATTTCTGCCGGGACCGCAAGGACTATTGCTTCAAGAGCGAGACAATCCCGCAGGTGGCCGTGCTGCACAGCGAGACCGCCTACTACCGGCACAACGACCCCTTGTTCAACTTCGGCAAGGCCAATGAGGCCATGGAAGGCGCGTTGCATGCCCTCCTGGAGAACGGATACTCGGTCGACCTATTGAACGAGGAAATGTTGCTCGAGCGCATGAGCGCGTACCCCATGGTCGTCGTGCCCGAACAGGCCGGGCTTCCGGAGAACGTGGTCAACGGGTTGCAGACCTACGTCGAGGCGGGCGGCCGGTTGCTGGTGAGTGGCCCCCACGTCCCCGCCGAACTGGGCGAATTGGCCGGTGTCGCGCCTGCCGAGGGCCACATGGGCGGATTCGTGCCCGCGGACAATGGATGCGTCATCGTGGCCCCGCCGTGGCAGAAGGTGACACTGCAAGACGCCGAAGCGCTTGCGCCGTTCCTGCACCAACAGGAACCGGAACTGAACCAATACGATAGCCCGGCCGCTACCATCCGCCGGCTGGGCGATGGCGTGGTCGTGGCGATTCATGGCCCCGTGTTCCAGTCGTACCACGCGTCCCACTACCCGCGCCTGCGCCGGTTCATTGGCGACATGGTGGATGCCCTCGACACCCCGGGCATGATCCGGATGCACGGGCCCTGGTGGGTTGAGATGGCAGCGCGCCAAGAGGCCGGGCGCATGCTGATCCAGTTCGTGAACCGGGGCGTGTCGGGATACCTGTCCCCGAGTCGGCATACGGTCGAACATGTTCCCGACGCGGGACCCCTCACGGTCACGGTGCCCGTGGCCGAACGTCCCACGCGCTGTTACCTTGCGCCGGACGAAGACGGGCTCGAATGGACCTGGAAAGACGGCCAGCTCACGGCCGAGATCGGCGGGTTGGCGATTCACAATGTGCTGGTGATAGAGTAGCTAAGGAGTCATCCGTAGTCTTCAGAGGCGGGGGAGCCTCCAACCCCAAAAAGGGAGGGGCCCCGCGGCAGGATGGGTGGGAGCCGCGGGGCCAGGGGTTTGGGTGGTTGGGCAAAAACTTTAGACACCTTCCAGCCTAAGCCGGTTCGATGTTCGTTATACTCTCCCGATTCATGCGCATTTCCGTCTGCGCGTCCTCAACCTCGTCAAGAACTACACTCCATTAATACTGGAACACCGGAGAAGGTTTCATCAAAAGTGCCGCCAGGATGTAGAGCGCCCCGATGGGCCAGAATCCGGTGAAGATGAACAGGGCCACCACCACCATCCGCGTCCAGAACACGGAGAGGTCGAAGTACTCGGCCAGCCCTTTGCAGACACCGAACAGGATGCCGCGCCGCGAGCGGTACAACCCCGGCCGTTCGTATGCGTAGTATCGACTCATCGTTCCCTTCCTTTCGTTTCCATCGGAACCCGTCACGAACCCCGGTTACGCCTCCGCGTGCTGCGCGACTTCGGCCTTCAACCGGTCCAATTCCTCATCCAGGTCGTTGTCTTCCAGAGCCACGAACCGTTGCTCAAGCGTGGGCTTCCGCCCGAAGTTGACCAGACCGGCTTCGGCTTCCATCTGGTCAATGCGCTCCTGGAAGCAGTCCAGCCGCGCCATGGCCTCCGACGTGTCTACCCGCCGGATGTTCACCTCGGCCCGGCGCTTGGCCAGGGCGTGAACGTGGCGTTCGGCCAGCACACGCTGCTTCTCGCGCACCGACTTCAGCTTGTCCTCCAACTGGGTCATATCGGCCTGGTATTGGCCAACCACGCCGTCGCATTGGGCCAGTTCGTCCTGGAGCCCGCGCACCCGGTCTTCGTAGCGGCGTTTCTCGAGCAGGGCCTCGCGGGCGAGACCGTCCCGGCCGCGTTCCACCGCGCGCCGGGCCTTCTCGGCCCAGGCCAGCGCCCGGATGTCCATCTCGTCCAATTCCCGCTGGACCCGGCGCCGTGTGGCCATGGCCCCCGCGCAGGATGCCTTCAACTCAACCAGCGTGTCCTCCATTTCCCGCACCATCATGCCCACCAGCTTGTGGGGGTCTTCGGCGTGGTCCAGGAGCGCGTTAAGATTTGCGCTGATGATGTCGCGTGCCCGTGAAAAGATTCCCATGATTCGTTCTCCTGTTCCTGCGTCACTCAGTAGACCGACGCCGCCATGACTGCCATATTCGATGCAGGCGCGGACTCGCCGGCGGTCCGCCGCCTGGTCCAATGCGCCTCGTACGCTGACTCGTTGCGCTTCGCCCATCCCGCATGCCGTTCGCCCTGCGGTTTGGGGGTGGAAGCCGCGGCCCGCTTGAGAAGCCCCATGCGTCCCACGGCCTCGTAGAACAACTCCGACATCGTCCGGACCGCGCCGGTGTCGTCGTGGAACACCCGCACACCGGCCGTGAACCGGTGCGACTCGCCACTCGGGCGACACCACACCACCTGGCCCTTCAACTCGGCTTCGCCCGTTCGGGTCAGGTCGTCAATGCCCAGCACGATGTGTCGGCCCGGCCGCAGGTAGCGCCCAAGCACGATCTGCACGCCCGTCCGGCTCACGTTGGCGCACGACGCCGCCGCCAGATCATCCGCGCCGCATTGGTAGCTCATCCGTCCCGCGAGGGGGACCCGTAGGAACCTTCGCTCCTCCCGGCCATCACATTTCACGGTTGCCTGTGTCATCTTCTCTTTCTCCCTCTGTTCGTGTCGCCTTGGTAAGGCAATCGGTGTGCCAACTTGTCACCGCACCCGTAACCCCTTTCCAGATATTGGATTAACCCGAATCTCTCTCCTTCATGCCCACTTGCGGTATGTGGCGAAATGCGCTAAACTATGGTCCAGAAGACGATCTGATGGTGCGCCCCAACCCAGGATGAATCCCATGACCGATTCCACATCGTTCGCGTCGGATGAAACGGACCGGAGCGACGCCGAGGTCCGCATCCAAGAGGCCCTCGGCCAGTCCGAGTCGTTTCTGACGTTCCAGGAGCAGTTGTCGCGCGTCGCCCGCGTGGACCGGCCGGTCCTCATCATGGGTGAGCGCGGCACGGGTAAGGAACTGGCTGCGTCCCGTCTGCACTTCCTGTCCAAGCGTTGGCAGGAGCCTTTCGTCGCGCTGAACTGTTCCGCCCTGGCGCCGTCGCTGATCGAGTCGGAACTGTTCGGCCACGAGGAAGGCGCGTTCACCGGCGCGGCCCGGCGGCGGACGGGTCGCTTCGAAGCGGCCCACGACGGCACCCTGTTTCTCGACGAGATCGGCACCATCCCCGTGGTAGCCCAAGAGAAGATCCTGCGGGTGGTCGAATACGGCGCCTTCGAGCGCGTGGGTAGCAGCGAATCGACCCGCGTCAACGTCCGGATCGTGGGCGCTACCAACGCCGATCTCCGCGCCATGGCGGCGACAGGCGAGTTCAAGGAAGACCTGCTCGACCGTCTGTCCTTTGAGGTGCTGTTCCTGCCGCCCCTGCGCGAACGGCGCGAGGACATCATGCTGTTGGCGACCCATTTCGCGTCGCGTATGGCCTTCGACCTTGGGTGGTCGAAAGTCGCTGAATACACCGAGAAGGCCGTGAGCGTGCTCGAAGAGTACCCGTGGCCAGGCAACGTGCGTGAACTGAAGAACGTGGTGGAACGCGCCGTGTATCGGTCCGACGACAACATCATCACGGCGGAGGAGGTCATCTTCGACCCCTTCGAAGCGCCCTATCAGCCCTTGCCAGGCGCGAAGACCGCCGCGCCTCCCGAAGCGCCGACCGCCGAGACACGCCCCGCACCCCCGTCCGCCGATCCTCTGGCGTTTCTGGAGGACCGACCCTTCAATGACGCGGTCCGCGAGGTGGAGGTGCATCTGTTGCGTGACGCGCTGGTCAGGACCCGCTTCAATCAGCGCAAGGCCGCCGACCATCTGGGCCTGACCTATCATCAGTTCCGGGGACTATACCGCAAGTATCAGGAGTTCCTGGAAGAGGAATGAGTTCCGGGGAGACCGTTGGATGACGACAACGCCCGAAGTGGCCGAACAGCTCAGTTTCGTGTCGCCCAGCGCCGCATATGAAGCGGACTTCTGGGCCATGATTGACGAATACTCCCGCGTGGGCGAACGGTACGAGCCGCCGATGCTCTTTCCAAAGGGCCGCCATTTTTCATCCTACCTTCGACGTGCCGAAGAGATCGCGCGTGGCGAAGGGGCGCTTCCGAGCGGCGTGCCCATGAACATCTACTGGCTCGTGCGCGGGGAACGCCGGATTCTGGCCACCTGTTATCTGCGGTGGGCCCTAACCGAACCGCTGGAGAACGAAGGCGGCCATATCGGCTACAAAGTCCGCCCTTCGGAACGGCGCAAAGGGTACGGGACGAAGCTCTGCGCCATGGCCCTCGACACGGCCGCGCGCCGCGGCCTGAACCAAGTCCTCATCACCTGCGACACGGCCAACGTGGCCTCGGCACGCATCATCGAGACGAACGGCGGCCGCCTCGCCAACCACACCACGTCCTACCACACGGGCAACCAGGTGTCGCGGTACTGGGTTGACCTTACGTAGCAGTTGGAGTGAGTGAACGTCGAACTGGAAGGTCTGGAGGTAACGATGTTGAATCGTCGGGCGTTTTGCCGGTCGGCTATGTTTGGGGCGGCTGGGGTATTGGCGGGGTGTGGTGGCGCGTACGTGGCGGCGAAGAAGAAGCGACCGAACATCCTGTTGGTCACGACCGATGACCAAGGGGTGCATGCAGGATGCTACGGGGATCCCTATGCGCGGACGCCGAACCTGGACAAGATGGCGGCGGAGGGCGTTCGGTTCACGCGGGCGTATGTGACGCAGGCGTCGTGCAGTCCGTCACGGAGCAGTATTTTCACGGGGTTGTATCCGCATCAGAATGGTCAGATCGGGTTGGCGCATCGGGGGTATTCGATGCATGAGGGAATTCCGACGATGCCCGCGGTGCTCAAGGCGGCGGGGTATCGGACCGGCGTCATCGGGAAGGTGCATGTGGGGCCGAAGGAGGCGCTGCCGTTCGACTGGTTCGGTGGTGTTACGACGCCGGGGACGCGTCGTGTGAAGCTCGTGGCCGATCGCGCGGAGATCTTCCTTCGGGAGACGGGGGACGCGCCGTTCTTCCTGATGGTCAACTACTTCGATCCGCATCGTCCGTTGGCGGATCAGAGTGACGGGGTGCCGGAGCGCCCGTTGCAGCCGGAGGAGGTGAAGCCGTTCCCGTTCTTGGGATTGGACACGCCGAAGGTGCGCGGGGAGGTGGCGGCGTATTACAACTGTGTGGAGCGGGCGGACGCGGGGTTGGGTCTGTTGCTGGATTTGCTGGAACGGACGGGGAAGGCGTCGAACACGTTGGTCGTTTATCTGGGCGACCATGGAGCGCCGTTCACGCGGAGCAAGACGACGTGCTATGAGGCGGGGGTGCAGGTTCCGTTCGTGGTACGTTGGCCGGGGCGGACCGCGGCGGGACGCGCGAACGACGGGTTTGCGTCGACGGTGGACCTTCTGCCGACGGTGGCGGAGGCAGCAGGGTTGGATCTGCCTGCGCCGGTGGCGGGGCGGTCGCTGGTTCCCTTGCTCGAAGGCAGGACAGTTGAATGGCGTTCGACGCTATGCACAGAGTATACGTCGCACGGGCGCAAGAACTACTTTCCCCGGCGGGCGATTCGCGATGACCGGTTCAAACTGATCCTGAATCTGACGCCCGAGCGTGGGAACCCGGTCGGAGGGGTGGATGGGTGTGCTGCGTGGCAGGCCTCGCGGGATTCCGCTCTGGAGGGCACGAAGATCCGGGAGGTGTACGACACCTATCGAAATCCGCCACCAGTGGAGTTGTATGACCTCGAGAACGACCCGTACGAGTTCGAGAATCTCGCGGGCAAAGCGGAATCTGCTGAAGTAGAGGCGGGATTGATGGCGCAGTTGGAGGCATGGCGAAAGGAGACGGAGGATCCGCTGCTCGATCCGGAGGCTCTTGCCACTCTGACGCGAGAACACGGGGACACGAAGTAGACCTGCACTTCGAGTTGGTGGAGGTGACCGGAAGGGTGGACTCCGTGGCCCTCTTCTACCGATCGGTTCTCGACAAGATGGCCATTGAGGTCATGTACTTCGATACGCGCGGGAAGGTATCGAGGGCGGTCACGCACTACGCGTGATGGGAGGTGCATGGGGATGACCGTTCCTTGCGAGATGCAGAAGCAGGCCGACGCCGTCTTGCGCGAATCGGGACTGCTTGATGTCCTCACGCCTCTTGGGACCGTTCGGTTCGCGGGGAGCTACCGCCTGGGCCTAATGGTACGTCCCGACATCGACATTATCGTCGCTGCCGAGGCGCCCAGCCGAGGCGAGGCCGTAAAGATCACGAAAAGGCTGCTGGACGATGGGTACTTCCAGAGCGTCGTCTTCATCGACAACCTCTCATGGTCCGAGCGTCTAGACGCGCAAATGGCGGCCGTAGGCTTCTACTGGCACTTGGATGCTCCGAGATGCGGCCGTCAGTGGAAGTGCGATGTGTGGTATCTCAACCCCGAAGAAGACATCTTCGTGTCGCAGACAAAGCGCTTCGAGGAGTTGCTCACTGCCAATCCGGAGGCGCGGAGCACGATTCTCGACCTGAAGCGCGAGTTCCTGGAGGGGAAGGGCTACCGCCACGGCGCCACCGGAACGCGAATCTGCAAGGCCGTACTCGAACATGGGGTTACCACCGGCGCCGAGCTCATGAAGTTTCTGGGCGAGGCGCGCGATCAGTAGGGGGCTCACGCCGGTCTGCCCGCTACTCCGTGTACTTCACCACAGCTTGGCGGCGATGGCGAGGCGGTCGCGGGTGGCAATGGTGAGTCCACGGCCAGAACGGCTGGACGCAACGTCCACCCGAAAACATGGCATTGGATGGCCCTTATGCGGAGAACGTAACTCCTCCCATTGATGCAGGTAGTCCAACCCTTCCGGGTTGGTGAAGGTCATTGAGCCCTGAACCCCAGGTAGCCGTGCGTCCGAAGACGGACGCGGGCAACCTGGGGCTTTGAATGTCCAGCCCTACCGGGCTGAAGACATGGACCGATGGGGCCACCTCATTCCCGCGATCGAGCAACGGCGAACCGCCCTTCCCTGTGGGGACCTTCCAAAATCGCGATTCGACGCATGACCGAACCTGGGATGGTTTCGCTCACTTGGGCCGTTCGGCTGAACAGGCCCTTGCAGGCGTCCCTGGGCGA
>JAAEQP010000098.1 GCA_024231375.1 bacterium
ACTCCGCCCAGGATACACTCGCGGGTATACCCCGCAATATGCACCCGAACATCCAAGGTCGACAGGTCGATCCCTGGCCCATCCGCGTCCGTCATATCCACGGAGAAAGCTGTGGCGCCAGACAGGGTCACCCCTGAAGGAAACCCGTTCGAGAAGACCGGCCCCTCGTTTGAGAGGATCCAACCGACGATCGAAATATCTATATTCGTCGCGTTATTGTCGGCCATCCACTCGACCTTGGCGGACGAGTCACAGGGCAAGACGACGAACGTGGTTGCGTTGTTGTTGAGCGCGCACCCGTTCATGCCGTGGGAGTCGGCGCCCACGGTCGACTGATAGTCTAGGGTTTCACCGTTCGTGCGAAAGCTTAGGATCGTACTGCCCCCGACCGCGGCCCGGTGCACCATGAGCATAACGAGACCTTCAGCGGACAGGCCCGTCGCTCCCCCGGGACCGGTCGAGAGGTCAAGGTCGGTGTACGCCAGAGGTGGCGCCCCGGCCGGGAACACGGTCTTGCTCGTGGGTGTGCTGGCCGCGGCCCAGGCCAACATATCTAGCTGACCCGTGGGCACGCCCGCGGGATCGCCCTTGTAATCGACCGAGCCCGTATCATCGCAGACACATAACGGGCTGCCATAGATATTGATGGCCTCGTCCCCGTCCTGGTTGCACCCCGCGGACACGAACCCCGCGGCCGTGAGCCAGTCCGCGGCCTCGTCCCCGGGCCGTAAGGCTATGGTGTTTTGATTGCCCGCGGTCCTGTGCCACTCCGTGATCAGGAACGCCCGCTGAGCGCCAACCACCCCGGATAGGTCTTTCGCGGTCCAGCCCACGGGGTAGGCCCCCGTGAAAATGTTGGTCGCGTCCGTGGTTATGTCCAACCATCCGAGGACGTAGACTTTGCAGGTATTGGCGTTCGAGTTCGTCCGCCACTCGATCACCCCCGCGGCCGAGGTCAGGGCGGAAACCATGGTGGTTTTCGTGCCCGCGGCATGGCTCGCCCGTGTGCCGCCATGGGGCCAGTTCGCGGCGGAATACCATTCAACCACTTCCCCGTCTTGGCGAACGGCCGTGTGAAATACAGCGACCCCGGCCGTTTGCTCGATCGCGCACACGGCCCAGACCTCTTGCGCCCCGGTCACCGCTGAAATGTTCAGGTTCGTCCAGGCGTTCACGGTTGCCGCTGGGCCGTACACGGCCGTGGTCGCGGTCGGGTTTG
>JAAEQP010000099.1 GCA_024231375.1 bacterium
CGCCCCCGCAAGAAAAAGGGAACCTTCAAGCACATCCTGCGGAGAAATGTCGTGGCTCAGGTCGATCACCTGAATGTTCGGACACGTCTGGAAGAGCACGCCCTTCATCGACGCAACGTACGGATCCCGCGCCCCGAAATCCGTCGTCAGCGTCACCAGCGTGCTCACGTCGGCTCTCCTGAGTACCGAACACAATTGCGCCCCGCGTCCTTCGCCGCGTACAGAGCTTTGTCCGCGGCCGCCACGATCTCCTGAAGGCTATCGCCGTCGCGCGGCCATTCCGCCAACCCTTGGCTGATAGTCACCCCGAACTGCGCGCCCCGATGTTCGAACACACGCGACTCGATGGTCGCGCGGAGCCGTTCCGCCACCTCTCGTGCTTCGGCCAAATGGGTCCGCGGAAACAGGAGGATGGTCTCGTCTCCGCCATACAGTCCTCCGCGATCCTCTGGGCGCAACACGCCACGAATCATCACACCCATCTGTTCCACGACCATCGCGCCCGCCAAGTGTCCGTACGTGTCGTTCACCCGCTTGAGGCCGTCCAGGTCCGTCATCGCCAAGGTGAACACCGCGTCCTCGGTCGATTGCCGCATCTCCGCTTCGAGGTGCTGGTAGAACGACGTGAGGGTCAAGAGGCCCGTGAGTTGGTCGTAGTGAATGCGACGATGGACTTCCCGGTGAAACTGCGTCTCCACGTCATCCTGCACGGTGAACTTGAAGACAACATCCCCCAGTTGAATCCGGTCCCCATCGCGCAGGCGCGCCGATTCGACGCTCAGATTGTTGACGCGAATGCCGTTGACGCTGCCCAGGTCGACCACCTCATAGTAGTCGCCCGACTCGTCGATGCGATGCTGGATCTTCGCGTGCTGGCGGGATACGGAAC
>JAAEQP010000100.1 GCA_024231375.1 bacterium
CAAATGGTCCCCATATGTGTTGGATGGGCCAGGCTATCCACAAATGGGAGAGGCCCCACCTGCCAGACCCTCCCATTTCCCGGGCTAGTGCGATTCCCTGCCGGAAGTACGGGGCAACGAGGCAAGGACGTGCTATACTCGTAACCAGGTGGTTTGACTGAGGCTTTCGAATTTGGGGACAAGCATGCACGTTCGAACCTTCGTCGGCAAGGTGAGCGTCGAGGCACTCCGGCAAATGGACGACCAGATCAACAAGTGGCTGGACGCCGAGAAAGCCGAAGCCCGGCATATCTCCCAGACCTTCGGGTACGAGTTGCACCGGGAAGCGGCCAACAACGAGCCCGTAATCGTCACATCGATCTGGTACTAACGACAGGATGGAGGACACCAAACGGCGGGCAGACGGCGGTATTGCGCCGGTAATCCGCTTGTATTGGGGATAATCGGCCCGTCGGTATTGAGCCACCCGCCTAACGGTGGTACACTCACACCGTGCGTGACTCACGCAAGCTCCCGTGTCCGGCGGGATTGAATCCGGGACGGTCAACCGACAAAGAGGACGATTACGGGATGATCCTGACCAAGTACATCACCAAGACCTGCGTAATTCCCAACCTGGAGGCGTCCTCCAAAGCGGATGCCCTGAAGGAGTTGACCCATCTTCTCTTCGAAAAGAAGAAGATGGAGTGCTCCGGCCCGGCCCTTGATCAGATTGTGGCCCGTGAAGTGACCGAGAGCACCGGCATCGGTCGCGGCATCGCCGTCCCCCACGCCCGCGTCACCGGAATGAAGACTCTGTCGTGCGCCGTCGGCCGCGTCCCGGACGGACTGGATTTCATGGCCGTCGACCGCAAACCGGTTCATCTGATCTTCCTGATTTGTTACCCGCCGAACGAACAGACCACCTACCTCAATTTCGTGGCTACCGTCGCCAAGCTGCTCAGCGACAAGGACCATCTGGCGGGCATGCTCAACGCCGAGACGGCCGAAGACATGTACAACGTGTTGGAAGAGTTGTCAGAGGGGTTCACGGAGAACCACGAGCAACACTTGAGAAAGCTCAAGGCCGATCCTGCCCTCGCGAAAGTCGGGGATGCCCACGCCGACCTGATCCTGTTGGCGCGCTTGCAGCTCTGCCAGGAGATGCTCGACACCGCCCGGAACGGCAAGGCCCAGATCAAGAAACGCATTGAGAACATCCGTTCGCTCGTGGAACCCCGTATCCTGAAGCACTACGACAAGCTCATGCGGGGTCGTCCGCCGGCGCTGGTACCCGTCGAGGGCGACACGTGCCAGGGCTGCTTCATGCGGTTACCGTCGAAGTTTGTGCAGCAGGTTCGGCAGGATCCCGAACACATACACACCTGCACCAACTGCAGCAGGTTCATCTACGTGGTATAGCGGCCGCGCGAGGGCGGCCCACCGGAGGGGAGTTCGCCATGCCTTCGCTCGACAAGTTCAGGATGCTGGCCCGGGAAGTCGATCTGTTCCAGGGGTTGAGCCCGGAAGACGTCTCCAAGATCTTCGCCAAAGGGATGACGATGCAGGTCGAGAAGGGCAACGTCATCTTCTACCAGGGCACCACGGGAAACCAGATGTACGTGGTCCTGGGTGGCACGGTGTCGCTCTACGACAAGAAGAAACACTTGGTCAACCTTGGCGTGGGCGACATGTTCGGCGAAATGGCTCTCATCAACAACGAGCCGCGTAGCGCCACCGCCGTAGCCGCCGAAACCACCAGCCTATTCGTGCTCAGCGAAACGATCTTCCACAAACTGCTCACCAAACGCGTAGCGATCCGGATTCTGCTGAACATCATCGGCACGCTCAGCCATCGTCTGCGCGACATGAACACCAAGATGACCCAGCTCAAGGAAAGCATGTAGCCGGCGGCCGCGCGCGTTTCACACTAAGTCAGCCCTGCCACGCCCCTAGGGGAGAGCCTCCATGTTCATCGACATCCACGGCCATACCCTGAAATCTCCTGTGCCGACAGTGAATGGCATTCCATGGGTGTCGCCGCCGGATCATCTGGTGTCACGCTACGACGCCCTGGGCATCGAGCGTGCTGTCATGCTCCCCCTGGTGAATCCCGAGTGCTGCTACGCCAGCCAGTCGGTGGAGGAAATCCTCGAGATCTGCGACACCTTCCCCGGACGGTTCATCCCGTTCTGCAACATCGACCCGCGATCCGTCAACAATTCGGTGTCGGCCCGCCTCGACCATCTGCTCCGCCACTACCGCGACCGGGGATGCAAAGGCATCGGCGAGGTCTGCGCCAACCTGCCCTTCCTCCATCCCATGGTGCAGAACCTGTTCCGCCACGTGCAGGACGTGGGATTCCCCCTCACGTTCCACATCAGCCCCGAAATCGGGTCCAACTACGGCCTCTATGACGATCCGGGGCTGCCTCAGCTCGAACGGTCGCTCGCCCTGTTTCCGAATCTGCGGTTCCTGGCCCACTCCCAAGCATTCTGGGCCGAGATGGCGCCCCTTGAAACACCCGCCGACCGATGGGGGTACCCCTCCTACCCGATCAAGGAAGAGGGGATCGTGCCCAAGCTGATGCGTCGGTATCCAAACCTCCTCGGTGACTTGTCGGCCGGGAGCGGCTGCAACGCCCTGACGCGCGACCCGGACTACGCCGTGACCTTTCTCAACGAGTTCCAGGACCGGCTCTTCTTCGGTACGGACATCTGCGCGCCCGACACGGAAACGCCCCTCGTGGATTTCCTGATAGGCCTGCGCGAGACCGGAAGGATCGATGAAGCCGTGTTCCGGAAGGTCGCCCGCGAGAACGCCGTCAAGCTGCTGGAACTCGAGTAATCGAAGTCAGGACTTCGGCGAGAAGGCGTGCCGCAACGTCAGACGCCGCTCAGCAGGCGGGTACCACCCTTGCGGCGCGTGCTGCGACGTGTGCAGGTAACACCCCACTTTGACCGCATCACTTCCTTTGTCGAACTCCAGCAACCGGCTCATGGGAACCGTCGTCGATGAAACGTGGTATTGCGTGAGGGCCGCCACGTTGACGAAATGGACGCCCCACTTCGTTTCGATGTGACTCCGCCCGCCGGTCCGATCATCCGGGGTGCTGTGAGTATGGGCGCCGAGCCACAGGTCGATGGCGCCCGGATGGTTCGCCAGATACTGTTCGAACGCTTGCGCATCAGGCGTATCGTCAAGAAAATACAGGTACGATGCCCCTTCCGGCCCACCCTTGGGGTAGTACCCGTGGTAGAGGCTCTTCCATGAGCCGTCCACCTTCTTCGTGAATCCTTCCCACGGCCCGGATGCTACCGTCGTCTCCTTTAGCATGTGATGATGCGTGGAGATGATGATGCAGTCCTGATTCGATTCCACCATACCCTTCCACCACTCGAAGGTCTCGCTTGTGACGGCGCCCGCTGGGTACCCGCCCCGTTCGCCTCGGCCCACAGGCGGTCCGCCGTCGTTTCGGTCGCTCATCATCAGAAACAGAATGTTGCCCACACGAAACGAGTAACGCTCCCAGGTTCCTTCGATGGCGTACGGCCGGTCCCTCGCGTCCACGGTCGAGAACTCCGTACTGCGACCAACCGGATCGACCCACTTCCGATACCACCACTGGCAGGGTTCGTCCGGACCGCTGGCGTCGTGGTTCCCGGCGATGTTGTAGAAACGCTCGCGGCCATGCGTCTTCCCCGCTGAAAACTGGCGGACCACTTCGGGACCCTCGGCATCGGTGGGGGGCGGCTGGCTGCCACTAAGGTCACCCAGGTGTACGGCAATGTCCCATGCGAACGAAGGCCCGCCCTCGCTGCCGCCCGACTCGGACTGGCGGATGGCGTCCGCAAGACTCTCCCGACCCTTCCGCAGATCGGTGTGAACATGCGAGCACGCCATAGCCCACAGCTTGAATGAATCCCGGTCGGCGGCCTCTTGGGGTTCCTGTGCTCCTGCTCCCAGAACCGTCAGACACGCGGCCAGCGACAGCATTGCTACGCAATCTCCTTGTGTTTGGGACCGCGCCGGATGACGGCGTCCCCATGGTGCTCTTTGAAGTGGGCCACCATGGTGTCAACGTACTCGGGCAACTGAGGGCACTGGATTCCGTACCGCGCCAGCGCCTCCGAAGCGTGTGACGTGTCGTACTCCACACACAACCCGGTGTACACCAAGGCGTCGTAGGGCAGTCCGACCAAACGTCCGACGAAAGGCAGACGAAAGAACGCCTTCAACACACCGACGGGCACCCGCAGGAGCGGCGTACGCTTGCCAAGGGCCGCACAGGCCCGATCCGTGAACGCATTCCACGTCAAGGGCGCTGGATCGGTCAGATGATACACTCGGCCCGTCGATTCCGAGTCTTCCAACAGGCACACACAGGCGTCCGTCACGTAGTCGACGGGCGGCGCATTACACTTCGATTCGCCGCCCTCCGGCATAATCAGATGAAGGTTCCGCGATATCGCCACGAGTGCGAAATAGGGCCCGTCGATCTTGTCGAACTCCCCTGTCTTCGAATCGCCCACCACGTATCCTGGCCGGAAGATGGCCGTGGGGATTCGGTCGCGCCGTTCTCGAACCAGCTTCTCTGATAGGTACTTGGTTTCTTCGTAGTGATTCTTGAAAGACTGCCCCACATCAAAGTCGTCTTCCGTGAACGTGCCTTCGAAACTCCCCGACACGGCGCACGTGCTGATGTGCCCGAAACGTTCCAGGCGCGGCGCACCCTCCAGAAGATCCAACACGTTCCGCGTGCCGTCTACGTTGACGCGATGCGCCACCTCGGCGGGCACGGACAGATCGTAGATCGCGGCCAGATGCAGCGCGTGTGTCATGGACGCGCGCACGGTGTCGCGGGCCTCATCGCTCAACCCCAACCCGGGCTTCGTGATGTCGCCTTCAAGAACCTGTACGCGGGATGCGTCTTCCCCCTTCGGAAGGACTTCCGCCACGTGTTGCCGCAGTCGGTCCACAAACCCGGGATGCTCGATCAGGAGCAGTTCGACGCCGGGACGTGCCAGGTAGCGCGCCACGATGTTGCGGCCGATGAAGCCGCCGGCGCCCGTCATGAATACGACTGGGCCTGCCATGTGTCAGTACCTCCTTCTGGGTTCCACTAAGCCTAGGTGATGCGGATGCGTGGTGCAAGGTTGGCAAACCGTCGACCGGTCTGGGCGTAGTCGACTCACAAGGAAGAAGGGACGGGCGAGTTGTTTGAAAGCACAAGAGAGCTGCCTGCGTTTCAACCCCCGTTGATTCCGCCCGCCATTTCTGGTTAACCTCATCAGTGGCACCGTCAGATCTTGGTGGAATCGTTACGATCATGAGTCGGCACCCCTGCCAACATCCTGCGGAGGAATGACCCGATGACGCACAAGAATTTCGGCAGAGCACTTCTGGTAATCTGGCCGTTTTCGCTTCTACTGGGATGTGGATGCAGCGGGTTTGTTCTGGAACAACCGGACGGGACATGTCTCATCCATGTGGAAAGCGGTCTGTATGTCCATCGTGAAGTCGAAGTGCGGGTCAATGCTGCAAGATTCGAATCACCACCCGAGCATGCCGCGCCCGGGGCTGTTTCAGAATTGGACTCAACTCGTTTCTTCCGGTTGGGATGCAGTTCCACTTATCTTAGACCGCTAGAGGACAAAGGGCGCGGAGACGATTTCGTTTGGCGCGAGGTTACACACGTGTCGAAAGACGATCGGAAGGGCAAGACGGCTCTGGGCGTACATGTGCGGTGGGAAAAGGAAGGCGCTACTAGAGCCTATGATGCCATGGAGATCTTTGATTTCCCCCTGCCGGATGTCAGTCAGATTGACACTTGGACTCCCTGGGTCAAGGCAGACAGAAGTCGGGAAGGGGTCTTTGCTTGGCACGCGGAAGCCAACAAGCACGGTCAGGAGACAGTCGCGCCACCGGCTTACCCTTTCCAGATGCGTTTCCGACTCGTTCTGAGCAAGCGGATGTACCCGTAACTGCTTGGAGGGATAAGATGGAATTCTCTTTTCAGCAGAGATGGAAGGAAGAGCTTGTCTGCAGTTCATCCCAAGGGCAATTCGGTCTGGAGATCACGATGGGCGGAGCCCGGTGCGTGTATCTCCCGACGGAAGCAAGCTGGAAGTCGCGGGGACCAGCTTGGGCAGTTGACCATTGGGAGTCGCTCCATACCCAACTGACGGCGTGGTGTGAGGAAAACGGCGCCACGCTGCACCTCGACGAGAGGGCAATGGTCTATCCTGTGGATTGAGTGCCCTTCCGTGCGCTCATCCTCCCGCGCCTCGCTTGCCGGTCGCCTCGGGCCTTGGTATGCTTCCACCCATGGAACATCTTCATCGATTCTACATACCCTCGGGCACGTCCGTGCCCTCATCGCTTGCGCTTCCCACCGACGAAGCTCATCACGCGCTTCGCGTGATTCGCGTCCGCGTGGGCGACGCGGTCGAACTGTTTGACGGCCGGGGCCGCGAATGGACCGCTGAGATAGCGGAGGTCTCCCGCCGCGATGTGCATGTGACCGTGACGGAGGAGCGTAAGGTCGCGAAGCCGACACCGGGCCTGACCCTTGTGCAGGCGTACCTGAACCGCGAGAAACCCGTGGAGGAGTTGATTCGACGTTGCACCGAGTTGGGCGTGGACCGGTTCGCGTTCTTCCGGTCACGCCATTCCGACCGGACGCCTGACGTGTCGGAGCGGTGGACGCGCGCCGCCGTGGAGGCCGCCAAGCAATGTGGCCGCGCGTGGCTTCCCGAATTCAACGCCTTTCCGGACTTGGCGACCGCGCTGGGTTCAGTATCTGGCCAAGTGTTGGTGGCGACCATGGACCGAGACCCTGTGCCCCTGCGCGAGAAACTGGGAGACGGAGACATCGCCGTGGTAGTGGGTCCTGAGGGCGATCTCTCACTGGAAGAGTTGGCGCTTCTGGACCAGCACGGCGCAGTCGCGGTATCGCTGGGCGCCACGACATTCCGGTCTCAAGTGGCCGCGCCGTTGATCGCTGCTCTGGTCATGTACGAACGCGGACGGCTCGGCCCTACTGCCTGACAACGAAGTGGATCTTAGTCCGCGTCATTCCACGCGAACTTCCCCATCCTCGATGCGGAGAATCGTGTCCGCCAAGCGCGCGGCCTCATTGCGATCATGCGTCACGTGGAGTGTGGTGACGCCGGACTGCCCGCGTACCCGCTCGAGAAGGTCGCACATCTCGACCCGGGTGTCGTGATCAAGTGCGCTGAGGGGTTCGTCCAGGCATAGAATGGGGGGATGCGCCGCCAGGGCGCGGCCGAGCGACACGCGTTGCGCCTCGCCACCGCTCAGGCCTGCCGGACGCCGGTCGAGCAAGGCGGCAATGCCCAGCAAGTCGGCCAATTCACGAACACGGTCGTCCACCGCGCTCCGCGGCCATTTGCGAATCCGTAGTGCAAAGGCCAGATGGTCGCGAACGCTCATGGTAGGAAAGAGGACACCATCCTGCGGGACGTATCCGATGCCGCGTTCCGCGGCCTTGCTGTGCGTCACGTCGCGCCCCATCAACTCGATCCGTCCGTGGGAAGCCTGGTGGAGTCCGCAAACGGTTTCGAGCAAGGTCGACTTGCCGCAGCCGGTCTTGCCCATGAGCACGGCATAAGCCCCGGCCGGTACTGTGAAGGAGACGTCCGACATCACGAATGTGCCGGCCCGAACGGTGAGTTCGTGTACACCAATCATCGGCCGGTCCCCAGGTCGGGCCGCAGGCTGTATCCGCACAGGCGCACGAGCGCAAGCAACAGCACGGCCGCTCCCACCATTAACAGTGACACCGCAACGGCCGCCTCGATGTTGCCCACGCTCAGCTCCAGGAACACGCTGGACGACAGCACCTCGGTGTGGCCTCGCGTGGTGCCGGCGAAGATGAGGATGGGACCAAACTCGCCCAGCGCCCGCGCCCAAGCGATCGATGCGGCGACCACCATGCCGCCCCGCGCTTGAGGCAACACCACCTGCCAGAAGGCCTGGCTCCGCGTGCAGCCGAGGGTCAGGGCCACGGCCTCGCACCGCGGCGGAATCTCGTCGAACGTGGCCCGCATGGTGCGCACAGCGAAGGCACAGGCCACCATGAACTGGGCAAGGATCACACCGGGTACGGCGAAACTGACTGTGGTGCCGAACACTCGGTCCATTAAGTCGTCAACAGCCCGGCCCAGAGGCGTGGTGAACACGATGAGTAGGCCCAAACCAACCACGAGAGGCGGGAGCACGATGGGAATGTCGAGAATCGCATCGAGGACCGCCTTGCCGGGAAAGTCGCGCCGTGAGAACAAATACCCCGTTGGCACGGCCACCCACAAGGAAAGAATGGCGGTGATGGTACACGACACCAGACTCAATCGGATGGCGTACCGGATGTAGTCGCTGGCGAGAGCGGCCATGAACTGGTCAAACGAGGTGTAGCCCAGCATGCCAACGATCAGGCCGAGCACCATCAGCACATACCCACCGCTGAGCAGCACCAGGCCGGAGTAGAACGGCACATCCGAGCCCACACGTCGCGGGGCGTGTCTTTCGGACGCTTCACTCATGGTGGGCCGCTTCGCGGAAGCCCGTCTCCGCGTATCGCTCCCGCGACTCGGAGGACTCAAGTCTGTCCAACAGGCGGGCGGTCAACTGTTGGTGGGCCGACTGCTTTCCGATGGCGTAGGTCTGAATCGCCACGGCGTACTGCGTGTCGATGGGGATGATGTCGAGCGCGTCGCGTTGGTAGGTCGTGTTGGCTTCGTACACGACCACGGCGTCCAAGGCGCCCGTACTAATCTGGTTCACAAGCAGGTCGGCTGTGGGCGTGGTGGCGACGACGTTCTTTGTGACGGCATCGTAGAAGCCCTGCTGACGCAGCAGCCGGGCGGTCAACGCTCCGAGGGCGCTTTGCTGTTCATTGGCCAAGCCGATACGCAACCCCTCGCGACCGAGGTCTTCCAGGGCCTCTATGCCGAGTGGATTGCCCTTGGCGGCGACGATCACCATGGGCGTACTCGACACGTTCACCGCCGGCGCGAACAGATCGACGATGTCGCGCATGAACGAAATGTCGCACGAGTGGTAGACGTCGGGACGCTCGCCAAGTTTCATCTGCCCGACGAGGATGCCGCAACCGTTGTACACAGTCTTGATGACGCACCCCTCGCGCTCCTGGAACGTCTTCAGCGTATCCTCGATGGCCACGCGATTCACGCCGCCCGAGAAGTACAGAATCTCAGGGGTCTCTGCCCACACGTCACCGGAGGCGACGGGAAATCCATGTTTCTCGAAGATGGGCAGACCTCGGTCGCGCGCCGTCAGGTAGCGGGCGAATCGCAAAGCGGCCGTGGGCTGCTCCGAAGCCGTCAGCACGGCAATGGTCACGCTCTGGACCGCCCTGTCCGCACCTTCAATCGCCACAGCCTCGAGTTCCGGGTATTGCCGCACGGTCACATCCCATACGATGCCTGCGTCCACCGCGCCGATCTTCACGTCGTTGGCAATTTCGTTGACCGTTGGCTTGAACACGCCGCGGGCGCGGACCGCTTCGGACACGTGGTCCCACGCGCCGATAGATTCCAGCAGCGCCTTGCCCTGCTTTCCGATGGACGCGGCTTCGGGCGCGCCCAGCGCCGCGCGAATACCCTCACGCGCGAGATCCTGAACGTGCGCAATGCCTTGAGGATTTCCCTTCGGCACCGCGATGACGGGCCGCATGGAGGCGACTGGGATGGATTCGGCGAGCACGCCTTGTTCACGGCCGATATCGACATAGGTACTGTCACCGGCCAGATACAGATCGCCTTTCGCCGCCACGCGCAGCTTGCTCAACAGGGTGCCGGAACCAGCGTACTCCAGCCGGACAGGCACACCGTACTCTGCCGAGTACGCGTCGGCGATTTCCTGCACGGGGTTCTGGATGCCTGCGGCGCAGTAGAACAGGAGCGGCTCCCCCGAATCGGATGCCCGATCCCCGGACGGCCACCACAGAATGGCCAGCAGCACGCCGATGAGAATCACACTGATGGCAACAGGCTTGAGAGGTCCCCGCATGGCCGTCTACTCCCTGGTCCCGGTCAGACCGGGCAATGCCCACAACAACGAACGGTCAGTCCGCAAACGCCGGCTGTCCAAGCGTCTTCGTGTCAACCGGGAATGTGCCGGGATACCGCACAAAGTCCACATGACCGTCAAAGTACAGTACGTTGCATCCCCCGGGGATGTGGTTGAAGTTGCCGATGTTCTTGCTGCTGATTTGGTCCCACATCACCGGCAACGTCGACGTAGCCTGGGCCGTTTCGGCCGGGTTGTTGATGTCACTTATCAGGAACCGCTCGATCCCTTGCCGCAGCCGCTTCACACCTTCCGGTGGTGCGTTGGACGCGCCCGCGGCCACATCAACGTCCATGTCCGAGGTTCCAAGGTAGAAGTCCGCGTCCAGAGGCGCGCCGGTCATGGCGTTCGGCATGAGGACGTTCATGGCGACACCGTGGATGTCTTCCGTCCGGCGCGCAACGTATCCAAGGTAGATGTAGCATTCGTCCGTGAGGCGGTCCGGGTCGAATCGGGTCGTCCCGTCGGTCCAGAACCCATTTTCCTCAAGCAACTGCCCCGCCACGTCGGAGGCCGGACAGACAAGCACGGCCGGGTCCGTCAAGTACTCGGGATACAGCGCGTGTTCGTTCGGCAGAAACATCCACGGTTTGGCCGTGGCCGTGATGGGGAAGTTCTGGTACCGGTTCGTGAGCGGCGGATAGAGATCGTCCGCTTCATTGGCGTACATGGCGAAACAGAGCCCCATCTGCTTCAGGTTGTTCTGACAGCTTGCACGGCGGGCCGCTTCCCGAGCTCGCGCCAACGCCGGTAACAGGATGGCCGCAAGAATGCCGATGATGGCGATGACAACCAGCAGCTCGATCAAGGTGAAGCCCGTCCGTTGGGCCGCCCCGTTCGCGGTACTTCTACTGCCCAGCATGTCTATACCCTCCCGCAAGTTGGCGCTCCCTGCCCGATCACAGGGTGAACACCCTCATAGGGGAGCAAATTCCGAGTTTGAGCGGCTCGGCAAGGCAGGCATTGCACGAATCGTTCGCGATCCGCTACTCTGCGATTGATTCGGGCCTGGAACTGGAGGAATCTGCCATGGGTGAGCCGACGCTGTTCGAGAAGATTGCCAACGGTGAGATCCCGTCGGACGAGGTCTACTCTAACGACGAATTCTATGCCTTCCGCGACATCAATCCCGCCGCGCCGACGCACGTATTGGTGATTCCCCGCAAGCCTATTCCACGGCTGGACGAGGCGAACGACGCCGACGCTCTCCTACTTGGCAAACTCCTGCTGGTGGGGAACAAGATTGCGCGCCAGGAAGGCCTGAACGAAGGCGGATACCGCTGCGTCATCAATGTGGGGCAGGGCGCGGGCCAAACCGTGTTCCACCTGCATCTGCACGTGCTGGGCGGGCGGCCCATGGAATGGCCTCCAGGCTGACCGACGTAAGTCGAAGATAGGAGCGTCCTCGCATGAAGATCGACACCGACACACAACTCTGCGGCGTCATCGGCAATCCCGTCGAGCATTCCTTGTCCCCCGCCATGCACAACGCCGCCTTCGAGGCAGCGGGCCTGAACTATGCCTACATGGCCTTCCGTGTGGAGGACGTGGCGGCGTGCCTGACAGGCATGCGGGCCCTTCCAAGCTTCAAGGGTCTGAGCGTCACCATTCCCCACAAAATGGCCGTAATGCCCCACTTGGATGAAGTCGACGCGCTGGCCGATCACGTGGGATGCGTCAACACCATCACCAATGACGAAGGGAAGCTGAAAGGCACTATCACGGACGGGTTGGGCACCCTACGCGCCTTCGAAGCCGCTGGCGTCAGCCTGGACGACCGGAATGTTCTGTTCGTAGGGTCGGGCGGCGCGGTGCGAGCCGTGGCCTTCGCCATGGCCGAACGCACCCAGGCGAATCGGATCACCATCCTCGGCCGCACCCCGGCTCGCGTCGCGGCAATCATGGATGACCTCCACGACAGAAGCCCGGCCGACGTGCATTCGGGACCTTTGGACACCCTCGCCGAGGCCATGGCCTCCCACGACGTCATTGTGCAAGGCACGCCTATCGGCATGTACCCCAATCCCGGCGACACGCCAATTCCCAAGGATCTCCTGCGGCCGGACCAAGTCGTATTCGACATGGTGTACCGCCCCTTCAAGACCCGGCTTCTCGAAGAAGCGGAGGATGTGGGCTGCAAGACCATCGTCGGCCTCGAGATGCTCATCAATCAGGCGGTCTTGCAGTTCGAGTGTTGGACTGGCAAACCCGCACCGGTAGACGCCATGCGCGAGTCGGTGTTGGCGGCGTTGAAGCAGTAGCTGGCACGAAGCCAACTCAGAACGCGCCCAGTACCGATCGAATGATGGCCAGAATCAACCCGACGATCTGCATCAGGAAATTCAGAGCCACGAGCATCAGAATTCCCATTGCCATCATGCCAATCGCGACTTTCTTGAAGGTGTGATAGGCTTCGTCGAAGTACCACCGGGCCACAACTTCCAGACTGTCGTCCATCTTGCCCGATCGCTCTCCAGTCACGATGGTGTTGTACGCGAATCCCGGCAACCGGCTCATGGCCTTGAACGCCACCTCCCAGGAATCGCCCCGCTGGATTGCGGGCACCACGACCTTCAGGTCCATCCGTATCAGCGGATTGTCCACCACCGCCGCCGACCGCTCCACGGCCTTGACCGGCAGCATCCCGCTGCCGTGAAGAATTGAGAGGGTGCGGAAGTAGTGGGCGAAGGACAGCTTGAGACCGAACGAGGTGAAGGGCCAGACGTGCCAACTCAACACGTGCCAGATGAACTTCAGCACACCGGTTCGGGCAAGGACGACGAGCAGGATCAGGGTCGGCAGGATGCTGAGCACGGACCGCCACACGAACAGCAGGGTGTAGAGTTCAACGGACTTGTCCGTGAACCAAAGGCCCGTGAAATACGGGATCACGTAGACGGCCGCAAACAGCACGGCGAGAGGATAGGCCATGGCGCGCAAGTACATCCCGCGGATGACGATCATCTCTTCGTAGTAGCCGGCCACCAGTTCCAGGACATCGGCGAGCGTACCGGTTCGGTCGCCGCTGTCCACCGTTTCGATGAAGAGCCGAGGGAAGTACCGCGACTCGGCGCGAACCGCTTTCCCCAGGGTACCGCCTTGGCGAATGGTGTCGGCCATCCGTGTTAGAATGCTCCGAAGCGTGCGCTGTCCGGGTTGTGCGGCCAGGAGTTCGAGCCCCCGCACGATCGGGATGCCGCCCTTGTACAAGGCGAGTAGCGAACGCGTCAGCGACGCGAGCCGTTTCATGGGAATCTTTGACGAAAACAGCCCCATCCAATCCCCCGTGAGGCCCGGGTTCAACGGGCCGTACCGGTGGGCATTGTAGCATGGCACTAATGGATAGACGACATGACCGACCTTGAACCCCATTATCGAATGATGACGCCGGACGGGCTTCCGCCCATCGAACGCACCCCGGTCCACGTGATACTGGACAACATCCGCAGCGCTTTCAACGTGGGGTCCATCTTCCGCACGGCCGACGCGGGCGCGGTGGCCCACATGCACTTGTGCGGAATGACGGCCCATCCGCCCAACCTCAAACTGGCCAAGACCGCGCTTGGCGCCTTCGATTACGTGCCCTGGACCTATCATGAGCACCCGCTGCAGGCCGTGGAAGCGGTCCGCGAGCAGGGCATTTCGCCGGTGGCCATTGAAGTGACCGACGATGCCGTACCCCTTTTCGACTACGAGTGGCCATCGCCCGCAGCGGTGGTGTTCGGCAACGAAGTCACCGGTATCAAACCCGAAGTCCTTGAGGCGTGTGACGCCGTGGTTCGGATTCCCATGAAGGGATTCAAGAATTCCATCAACGTGGCCACTGCCTTCGGCGTGGTGCTCTACGACATCGTCCGGCGGAGCGCGCCCACGTGTTGAAGCGGCCCTTGTTCTATGGTACTTTTGTGCCCTTATCAATAGCGCTGACCCTTGAGATGGTTACGGAAGGAGACAGTCATGGCAAAGCTGGCAATCAACGGCGGTAAGGCGATTCGGGGACGATCCAAGAAATGGCCGCAATGGCCGGTTCACGCCGACAGCGATGTCAAACTGCTGTCCAAGATTACTAAGTCCAATCGCTGGTCCTACGACGGCCCGGTGGAGTTCAAGTTCGCCGATGCCTTCGCGAAGTATCACAAATCGAAGCACGGCCTGTGCTGCGCCAACGGCACCGTGGCGATTCAGCTCGCCCTTGAAGCCTTGGGCATTGGCGCATACGACGAAGTCATCGTCCCGGGCATGACGTGGCAGGCGACGGCGGCGGCGTGTCTCGATGTGAATGCAGTGCCGGTGCTCGTGGATATCGAACCGGATACCTGGTGTCTCGACGCCGACAAGGTCGAGGCGGCCATCACGAAGAAGACCAAGGCCATCATCGTGGTGCATCTGTACGGATGCATGGCCGACCTCACCAAGCTGAAGAAGATCTGCAAGAAGCACAAGCTGTTCTTGGTTGAAGATTGCGCCCACCAGCACGGGGCGTTCTGGAAGGGCAAAGGCGTCGGCACCATCGGCGACATGGGTTGTTTCAGCTTCCAGGAGAGTAAGGTGCTCTCGTCCGGCGAAGGCGGGTTCAACATGTGCCAGAACAAGCTGCTCATGGAGCGGCTGTACTCGCTGCGCAACTGTGGCCGTGGCTGGCAGGACGACATGACGAACTCGATCCAATCGGGCAACTACCGGTTGACGGAATGGCAAGCCGGCGTCCTGTTGGGCGGTCTCAGTCGGCTGGACAAGCAGGTGAAGACCCGCGACGCCAACGCCATCTACCTCAGCGATCAGTTGGCCCAGATCCCCGGCATTCTGTCCATGCGGCGCCGGAAACAGATCGACCAGGCCAGCTACTTTAACTTCGCGTTCCGTCTGGATTGGACGCAACTCAAAGCCCGGGGCCTTACGAACGCCCATTTCAGCGCGGCCCTGGCCGCCGAACTGTGGGCCGGGTTTGAACCGCCCTACGAGCCGCTGAACAAGTGCGGCCTCTACAAGCCCCACACCAAGAAGCGGCACAAACTGTCGGCCGCCTACTGGAAGCAGATCAACCCGAAACGCTTCAAGATGCCGGTCTGCAAAGACGCCCACGAGAAGTCGGGCATGTGCATTCACCACCACGCCCTCATGGGCACGAAGAAAGACATGGACGACATCGCCACGGCCGTGGCCAAGGTCGTGAAGAACATCGGCGAAGTCGGCAAAGACGCGCCCGCCATTCTTCAGAAGAAGTACCGCCCCCTGGCGATGTAGCTCCATTCCAACGACCTAATCCGGCCCGTCGGCAACCGCCGGCGGGCCGGTTTCTTGTTAGGTTGGAGAGAGACCGGACTGGTGCGTGCTCGCCGGGCTTCCAGCCCGCCTCGACGCACCCTACAGGGGCCGCTCCGTGGAACTCCGTGTAGGGTGTCGTCGAGCACGGCCCCCGGCCGCGC
>JAAEQP010000101.1 GCA_024231375.1 bacterium
CGTTCCGCGTGCCCATCACCGTGCCCGAACCCACGGACGCGGCTCGTACGTCCTGGCCTGCAACCGTCGGCATGCCCTTTGCCAAGGGGACGCTGGCGCGGCTGACCGACTTGCGACTCCTGCGCGCTGATGGCGCAGCACTTCCCCTTCAGGCCGAACTGTTCTCGCGGTGGCCTGACGGCAGCGTGAAGTGGGCGACCCTCTCGTTTCTCGCCGACACGGCGACCGGCGATTCCGCCGCGTACACCCTGGAGGCCCGTCCCAATTGGGATAGCCCTGTTCCCGCACCGGGCAATGTGCTCTCCCTTTCCGAAACCGACAACGCCTGGCGCATCACAACAGACGCACTGACCTTCGCCGTGGGGAAACTGTCGCCAGGACTCTTCGACCATGTCGGGTTCGACCGGAACGGCGACGGTCGTGTCACGGCCGAAGAGTGCATTCAAACGCCGCCCATGGGTGGCAATATGCGCCTGGTCACAGGTGACGGGCAATCGCTTGGGTGCGGTCCGCCCGACCCGGACAGCTTCGAGATCGAAGCGAACGGGCCGATTCGTGCCATCCTGACGTGGACGGGGCCTCTCGCGGGCGCCGACGGCGCGAAAGGATGGCACTACCGGATGCGGATCACGGTCTGGCGCGGCGTGCCCGCGTTGTCCGTGCATGTGGCCGTGTCCAACGAAGCGTCCGACCCCCAATACCAAGCCCTCAAGAGCCTCGCCCTGCGCGTGCCGCTTGATGGCGACGGTGTGCGCGGCGCGTTCGACGATGCGTCCCTTGAAACCGTTCCCGATGCCGATGGACTGTGGCTGCATCAGGACAAGGACAACCATTTCTCCATGCGCGGCGCGGCCACTGTGTCCGAAGGCAAACGAGCCGCGGGGTTCGCGGTGGCCGAGGACGCGCGTACGCGGGTGACGGTCGCCTTTCCCGATTTCTGGCAGACGTACCCCAGCGGATTCGCCATCAAACCCGACGGGATTCATGTCCAGCTACTGCCTGAGCTCGCGCCCGACACGTATGACGGCGACGCGGCATGGTTCTACAAGCTCAATGCCTGGTTCAGAGACGGCAACTACCTGTTCCGCGCGGGCCAACTCACGCGCCACCATGTGCTGGTCCACTACGCGCCGGCGGGCGCGGCATCGCCGCACGCCGACACGTGGTTGGCAAACCCGCTGCTGCCTCAAGCGTCGCCCGACTACCTCTGCGCCACCGGCGTGCTGGGCCGTCCTATCTTTGCCCGCACGCCCGGGGAGTGGGACGATTACGAAGCCTTCTTCGACACGGGATTCGCCCGCAACATGCAAGACCAGGCAACCCGCCGCAGTTACGGTTGGATGCACTACGGCGACTGGTACGGCGAACGGTACTGCAACTACGGCAACAACGAGTACGACCTCGGTTGGGCGTTGGCCGTGCAGTGGATGCGCACCGGCGACCGACGTCTATTCGACCGTGGTCTTGCCATGGCCCATCACCACAGCACCGTCGACACGCTCTACGGCCCCTTCACGGGCGCCATGCGCGGCATTGTGTGGGAGCACGGATTCAATCACGTGGGCACGGCGCTCACGTCCGAGGAACTCCGGGTGCCCGAAGCCGACGCGGATATGCAGAAGTATCTCGAATCCTTCGGACGCATGATCAGGGGCGCCATGGACCCGCAGGGCCACATCTTTCAGGAAGGCAACTGGATGTACGCCGCTCTCACGGGCGACCCGTGGTACCGCGATGCCGCGGAGCGCATCTGTTCGCACCAAGCCGCGAAACTCACGCCTGCGTTCAACTTCAGCATCGAACGGTCCGGCGGTTGGCCGGTCATCAACGCATCGGTCGCCTACAACTTCAGCGGCAACCCCTATTACCTCAACGCCGCCCGCATCATGGTCGAGCGGTGTCTACAACGGCAGGACCCCGTCACCGGCGGATGGCTCCACTATCCGCCCAGCGGGGAAACCGGCGGTGTACGTGTCCTCGGCGGCAAAGCCTTCGCCGTCGGCATTTTGTCCAACGCCCTCTTGCGCTACCACGACCAGGAGACCCTGGACCGGCCCGACGTCCGTCACATGCTGGTACGCGGCGCGGATTGGCTGATGAATGAGGCGTGGATTCCCGGCAAAGGTTTCCGCTACATCACCAACGCCGAGAACCATCGCGATATTGGCCGACGCGGCATGACGTGTCTGTTGAACGCCGACCTCGTCGCATTCGCCTACGAGGAAACCGGCGACGAGAAGTACCTCGCCTTCTGGAACGAGATGATGCTCGACGCTTTCGAGACTCCGCCGTCCGGCATGGGCAAGGCCTTTACCCAAGCCATCCGTCAAACCGTCCTGGGCCTCGACCGTGTGCGGCAGTGGGGGATCGTGGAGGCGCCCACCGCCGAACCGGGGTCGTGATTGCCCCGTGCCAACTCCTCCTCCCCAAAACCGACGTCTTCTGCTATACTGCACCAAGA
>JAAEQP010000102.1 GCA_024231375.1 bacterium
ACCAGGGGATCCAAGGAGCAGAGACCGTATGAAGCGATGGACCGTGATGCTCATCCCGCACGACCGGGCGGGCACGCGAACACTGAATCTGAGTTCGTTTCAGATTTGGTCTGTCGTGGCGGCTTTCGTGGTGCTCTCGTTCGTGACGGGATTCTTCGTCAACAAGACCCGCCTCGCCTCCCAGCGGGCAACTCAATTCGAGCATGAACACGCGTTGCTGCAGCAGGCACTACGCGCCTCCGAAGACGAGGCGGCGTCGCCGCAGGGCAGCGGCGACGAGGCTGCGCTGGAGGAGTTGCGCCTCACGTATGAGGCCCGCGACCGCACCCTCACCCAAGAACTCACCGAGCTATACGACCTTGAGCGGGAGATCCGTGAACTGCATCAGTTTGAGCCGCGGGTGCGGCGGGACCTGGGATTCGTGGACGCCGGCGGGCCGCCAGCCCAGCCCATGGCCGAAGGAGAACCCCAGGGCGGTCCCCCAGGGGACGTGGATGGGGACGGGGATGTTGCGCCAGTTCTGGCGGCCTTGCGCCCGCCCCACGTCATCTACGGACTGTCGCGTCCGTCGGCAGACCTTATCGCTCTCGAGATCGCCCTTCGCAGGGACAGCCTCCGCGATCTGCTGAAGGCGACGCGAGACGAACACGAACGGATCGCGCGCACGCCGAGCATCTGGCCGTCGCGCGAAGCGAACCGGCGGCTGACGTCGCGATTCGGATGGCGACGGGATCCTTTCACCCACAAGGGCCGGCACCACAGCGGTCTGGACATTGGCGCAACCTACAACTCGCCCGTTCTTTCTACGGGCCGGGGCACGGTCATCTTCTCCGGATATGAGAAGTACTTTGGCAATGTCGTGCGCATCGAACACGGGTACGGTTTTGTGACGGTGTACGCGCACTTGGCCAAGCGCCTCGTTGAGAAGGGCGATACAGTCGAGCGGTACGATACCATCGGCAAGCTGGGTAGCACGGGGCGCAGCACGGGTCCGCACATTCACTACGAGGTCCACGTTGACGGGAAAGCCGTCAACCCGCAAAAGTATCTCAAGGAATAAGAATGCTCGATTCCGGGAAGAAGAAGAACTACAGTGAGACTAAGGTCGCCTCAATCATCGGCCAAGGCACGACGGTCGTGGGCGAGATCAAGTCGAAGGGCACGGTCCGTATCGAAGGAATGCTCTCGGGGCGCGTCCAATGCGAAGACACGGTCGTGGTGCAGGAATCGGGTCGCGTGAAAGGTGACTTGGTCGCGGGCCAAGTTATCATCAGCGGCGAGGTCGAGGGCAATGTCTTCGCCCATGACCGTCTGGAAATCACCGCCAAGGGAAAACTGGTGGGCGACATCACGGCGCCACGAGTCAGCATCGCCGAAGGCGTGTTGTTCGAGGGGCAGTGCACCATGAAGCCGCCGGGACAACTCGGTTCGCCGCCCAAGGGCAACGGTGAGGCGTCCGATGCAGCCTCCTCTGCCTCCCCCAAGTAGCGCACACCCCCGGACTCCACGCGCCACATCGGCCTCTCCATGTGTGGCCGTCGCCATGAGCGGTGGCGTGGACAGCTCCGTCGCGGCCGCGATCCTTCTTGAACAGGGCCACGATGTCCTCGGCATTACCATGCAGGTCGTGCCGGACGACGATGCGGCGGCGCGCGATGCGTCCCAAGTCGCCGATGGACTGGGCATTCCACATCATGTCGTAGACTTCACCCGCCAATTCGAAAGCGAAGTCATCGCCGATTTCGTGGCCGAGTACCGCGCTGGCCGAACCCCCAACCCCTGCGCCCGCTGCAACCAGCGCATCAAGTTCGGAGCCCTGCTTGACACGGCCCACGAGGTGGGCGCGCAACGTCTGGCGACGGGCCACTACGCCCGCGTCCGCGAAGGGGAGGACCGCTACGCCCTGCTGCGCGCACGGGACCCGCGGAAGGACCAGAGCTATGTGCTCGCGGGCCTGACACAGGAACAACTGGCCTGCGTAACGTTCCCCCTGGGCGACACGGACAAGGAGTCCACAAAGGCTATGGCACGCAAGCTCGGGCTTTCGTCCGCCGACCGGCCCGAGAGCCAGGAAATCTGCTTCATCGCGGACGACAACTACCGCAGGTTCCTTGACGACCGGCTGGGTGAGGCGGCACCCGGTCCCATCGTGACGACTGAGGGCGCAGAGATTGGACGGCATCGCGGGATCCGGCACTACACGATCGGCCAGCGCAAGGGACTGGGGATTGCGGCGCCTCGTCCGTACTTCGTCGTTCGATTGGATCCCGAACGGAACGCCGTCGTCGTGGGACACGAGGAAGCAACATTCTGCTCCGAACTGGCCACGGAAGAGATTGTCTGGGGTGCGTCGCCTCGTCGGACCGATCCACTGGACGTGCTGGCGCAGATCCGCTACAACCAGCAGCCCGTGCCCGCCAGGCTGTTGCCCTTCGAGGACAGGATGCGGCTCGTCTTCGAGAAACCCGTCCGGGCGGTCGCTCCGGGACAATGGGCCGTGGCCTACGACGGGGAGACGGTGGTAGCCGCCGGGATCATCTGTGAAACCCAGTCGGCCGCGCACTGAACCCGCCCCCGCATCCAACGCCGTGACTCTCCACCATACCCTCCGGGATTAACCGCGTCCACTCCTGTGTTGAGTCATCAACTGGATGTGTTTGGCGGGTGACCACGGGATGGGGACACCCATCGGGTAAGGGACGGCGGCATGGATGGTGAGTACACGGACATGACGGCAGTGGCGAAGGCCCTTGGGTACAGTCTGTGCAAACACTTCGACCACGCCGCGGGACGACTCTTCCTTGACCCGAGAAACTCGTCTCGTCCTATGGAATATGTGGGGACCGTCCGCCAACTTGTGACGCCGTTCTGCGCGTTCTGTTCGAAGCTGAAGCGGGCCTGGGTCTCCTACGATCCGGGGCACCCCTATGGCATGGTTGCCAAGGTTGTGGGGCACTGCGGGTGCCTCCAGGAAGACTGCGAGAGGTGCTGCAGCCGCTACTACGACCGGCCGCGCGCCATCCTCATACTGACGAAGGTGGACGACCTGGAACTGGCCATCGGTGGATGTCTCAGCACCGAGGAGCCGAACAGTTCCCATCACCCAACGCCTCTGGTTCCTCCGCTGCGCTCCGTCTGACCTCTCTCCCCCGGTTTTCGGGCTCCCTGTCCCCTTTTCTGACGCGTCGGGCCGCACGGCCCGAACCTCAGCCGCCGATACCTCCACAACGTCGGGTGCCATGCGGGCAGTAAGTTCTTGTCAAACTTGCTTTTTTGCCACTTATCAGGCACTTTTTAGATGGATAAACGGGAGTGTTTCATGACGGAGAACGGACCTTCTCAATTACGGATCTTCTGCCTGTGCGGACAGAAGATGAAGGTGGGCTCGGACATGTACGGCCGCCCGGGCAAGTGTGTGGCGTGTCGTCAGAAGATCCGGATCCCCAGTGCCGACGAGGTGCCGCCCGGAACCACGGAGGTACATCTCAAGGACCATCCCGAGTTCCTGCGGAAGACACTTCATCGGGCCGACGCGCCTCCCCCGCCCGTGACCCCTGTGCCCGCGGAACCGAGCATCGCTCATGATGACGACGAGACGGGCACGGTACCCCTTGACGTGCTTGAGGCGATCCGGGTGCTGTGCAGTGCAGACTACAAGATCGCGCGCCATCTGGCGATGTGGGACGAAACCGCGGACGGTGCGCCGAATGGCCAGCAACCGACCGATGAACGACGTCTGCGCGAACGGCACGAGCAGGTCCGCGCGCTACGCGCCGAGTTGAACGAGGAACTGCGCCAACGGCTGATGGAAGTGGCCATCGAACTGGCATCGACGCAGGAGAAGATTGCCGAGGCGGCGCTGTCGGTGCGGGTTGGAGAGACCAATTTCTGGTCGTATCGGGATCAGGTTACGAAGCTTCGGCGTCGCCGGGACCTCTTGGAACGGCGCCAGGAAAATCTCCGCGGCTGGAGCGCAGTGCGGGATCCACACGGGGCGGGCGGCTTCGTGGAAGTGAATCTTGACGCACTTCCGAAATCGGGAATCCGAGTCGCGCTGCCCACGGAGATGGACGAGTCGCAACCGGCCTTGGAGTGGCATCTGGACGCGCTACGGCGAGGGTTCGCACGGCGGGAACTCGCCGAACGGAAGCTTGCCGAGTCGGTCGCCCTCGCGGAAGAGGGCGCGGCCGGAACACTGGGGCTAGAAGGAACGCGAGCCCAATACGAGGCGGATCGGCAACGGTCCCTCGCGGAGATCCTGTTCACCCGCGACCGCCTGACGCAGGTCCGAGAAGACTGTACGAAGGACACTCAGTCGCTGGACGCCCAGGTCGATCTGCTTCGGGGCAGGCTGCAGATCGGCGAGATGCACCGGTCCCACTTCAACACGCAGGAACGGCGGCTGCTTCGACTCAAGAGCGATCTCGCGAAAGCCACCGACCTGGCCGACCGCGCGCTGAGCGCGAATGCGCACCAGGATGTACCCCAGCTCCGGGGAACGTTCGCGCGTCGTCTGGCTGGTGCGGACGCTGCCGCGGCGGGAACGCCAACGGAATCCTGGATCGCGTGGGGAGCCGCGGCCGGGATGCTGGTCTCGCTGCTTCTGCCGGGGGTGGGAGGCATTTCACCGCTTCGGGCTCTTCGAGAGTTTGGTTCCCAATCGCCCGACCTGCTGTGGCTCGCGAGTGGACCGGTGTTGATGGCGGTCGTCGTGGCGAGCGCTGCCTTGCTTCCGCGTCGAGGACTACGGGGAATCGCGCTGGCAGCCGTGTGGGTGCTGGCCGCGACGACCTTTGGGACGTATCTGCACGAAAAAGGGTACAGTCCCGACGCGTATGGCCGACTGCTGCGAGGCGATGACGCCTGGTTCGTGCGGCCGGGCCTGCTACTCTATGCGCTGTCGTTGATCGCCTTGGCGGCGTCGGCCTGTGTGGCGCTGGCTACAAGCAAACGGCTCTGGTGGGCGTTGCCGGTGGCAACCGCGGCGGTGCTGTTGTGGATGGGCGCGGTGGCGACGGATTTCGGCGGGGCGCTGATCCCACGGCCGTGGCTGCATGTCTCCTTGGGAGACCGGCTGGTGGACGGCACGGTTCCCGCCTCGGTGACGTTAGAAAACCGCGGCCGCCGGACGCTGTATGTGAGCGACGACACGACCTTGCCGAATGGCTGCCAGTACGCGATGGAAACACAGCCGCCTGGAGAGTCCTGGCGAAACGTGCGCCCGCCCAGGGCCATCGAAACGCCGGACGACTTCACGCCCTTCGGCGGCACGCGTATGCCCGAGTTCATGGCTGTGGCGCCTGGTACGGCCACGACGCTCCACTACGCCTTGGGTGGTGGCTCCTACAGGGTGATTCTGCGCTCACGGTTGCTGTCGGCGGATCGGGAGGAGGCGTTCACGATCGAGCCGGACAGCATCAACGCACCGGATGATGCTTCGACTCGGGAGCCGCTTCCGGCTCCGAGACCGACGATTCCGGGCCAGCCTATCTCAGGCCCGCGAACCGCGCCTGGAGCCCCTACACCGTCGACGGAGGCCCGCCCTATTGAGCAGCCGCCAGTCTACGTGCCACCGGAAGGTGTGACATTGCCTCTGCTGGAAGGCAAGACGGAGGTTGCGCTCCTGGCGATCCTCCGCAACCCACAGAACCAGACCCGGTTCTCCATCACGGTATACTACCCGGACGGAGATTCGGCACACCGTACCGTCGGTATGGACGAAGAAGTGTATCGCGGGTGGAAACTCGCGGAATACAACCCGGATCAACTCACGGTCACCCTGACCTACGAAGACGAGTTGCTGGTCTTGCGACGCGGGGAGCGGAATACGCTGCCCCGCCTCGCGCCCGTGGCCCCGTAGCCCCGGCTACTCGGATTCCACACGCAGTTCGTGAATGGACCAGAACGCGCCATCGGCCTTGCCCGTTTGGACTACCTTGACGTGTCGACCTTGAACCGGCGCGAACGCGGCTTCGATGACCGCCTGGGCGCCGGTTCCCTTGGCGACCGGGTTGCCCCAGTCATCCGTCGACGTGCTGACGTAGATCTCGTATCCTCGCGGAAAATCGTTTGCCGATCCCGCCGAATCGATGATCACTTTCGCGATCTTCTGTTCGTATCCCAGATCGACTCGGAACCACTGGTCGGGGGCTTGGGGTTTGCCGGTGTCCCAACGGGTCTCCGGCTTCCCGTCGATCGCGTTGGCTGCGGCGCGGCGGTTCTCGGAAGCTGTCGCTTTCAGGGAAGCGGCTTTCACCTTGTCGTACGCCTGCTTGGCCTCTTCTTTCACTTCGTCGTCGCCCAAGCACGTCTCGATCAACGCGAGTGCCCGGCCGTCCTCCAGCTCACCGAGGCCCGCCAGGGCCTGACGTTTCTCGTCGACACTGGGAGCTAGATCCAAGGCCAGCTTGTACAGGTCCAGCGTTTCCTCACCGGTCCGGTCGCTCGGGAGCCGCAGTACGGTGAGCATACCGCGCAGGGCGAGGATGCCGGCTTTCTCGCCTTCTCCCTTGCGGGCCAGTTTGGACAGGGCGGGCGCGGGCGCACCGTTCGGCCACGCCGACAAGGCGCGGACAGCGGCTTCGCTGACGTCCTCGCTACGTTTCCGCGCCATCTTCTCCAGCACGGGAAGTGTGGCGTCGTCGCCCAACTCACCCAACACGTTGATGAGGGATGCGCGCGCGCCGGGATCGCCGGTCTTCTTCGCGGCCTTGGCGATCGTCATCGCAGGCTGACTGTCGTCCGCGGCCTGGCGCGCCGCCGCGAGAACGGCCTTCTCCGCCTGACGACGGGTGAGGGCGCCCGGTTCCTCCACCAGCAGGCGGACCAAGTCGGGCAGATCGTCGCCCGAGGCCAGTTGGGCCAGGGAGCGGTAGACTTCTGCGCGCACGTCATCGTCTTCGTCGGATCCAAGGGCGACCAGGTCGGGCACGGTCTGGGTGGCGCCTCGAGCGCCGAGGGCCCACACCAATTCGACGCGGACGGGCGCTCCCGCGGCCTTCAGCGCCTTGAGAATCGCCGTGTTCACATCGCCGCCGCGAAGAAGGGCGAGGCTGTTCCTGGCCAGATGCTGCTGGCGCCGGTCGCCCTGTGCAGCCGCCTTCGCAAGCAAAGTCACGGCAGAGGCGTCGCCAATCTCGGCAAGCGCGGCAATGCCCGCGCACCGGACCGCGAGGTCGTCGCTTCCCGCCGCCGCTTTCGCCCCCGGAAGGGCCGACCGGTCGCCCCGAGCGCCAAGGGCACTGATGAGAAGGGCCTGGCCACGGGGTTTGAGGCCGGTCACGGCCTCCACGAACACCTTCGTGGCTTCCGGACCCGCAACGGACTGGGCGGCGACACCCGCGGCGTCCCGAAGCCGGGCATCTTCGCCGTCCAGGGCCTCAACAACGAGTTTCGCGGCGTCCGCCGAGGGGAGACACTGTGCCAAGCCGACCAGCGCCGCGCCGCGGATGCGTCCCGCCTTGCTGGTGTCGTAGACCTGGCGGTAGATCTTGCTGGCCATTGCGGAGTGCCGGCTAGCGGCGAGCGTATCGGCGCACGCAAGCCAGGCGTTGGCGGCGCAAGGGCGCAGATCGTCCGAAGCGGAAGCGTAGATGTCGGCGAGGGTGTGGGCGGCCCACGGCGTGGAGATGGCGCCCAAGGCAGCGAGAGCGGCCTTGGCGGTCTCGGGATCGTCGCTCTGTGCAAGTGGACCAAGGGCGGGCACGGCAAGATTGCACCGCCGCACGCCAAGGGAGTTGATCATTCCAACACGCGTGGCGCCTCGGGTTCTACGCAACGCCGCGAGCAGGGCGTCGTCCGCCGCGCTTGTGCGGATTCCTTCGAGGGCGTAGCGGCCCATGTCGGCCGTCTCGGGATTGGTCAGCAACCGGGCGATAGTAGAGACCTCGCGGTCCGTTCCAATGCGGTAGAGCATGCGGCAAGCGAACTGCCTGCCCGCGTACGTGGACGTACCCCTCAGTACCCGCGCCAATCCCACGGCGACGCGGGCACGCTCTTCCGGGTTGTCATTCGATTCCACAGCCATGTCCTCGACAATGGCGAGGTCGCGTCGGCTCTCGCCGAACTCGTACTGCGCAACGGATGCCATGAGCCGGTCGAGCAGTTCAACCTGCATCTTGGCCGTCGATTTCTCGATGTAGTCGGCGGGGAGTTTGGCGCTCGGCGTGGCGTCGACGGGCAGGTCGCCCAGAGCGTACTGAATGCCGTCCAGATAGTACTGAAGAATCGGCGTGGTCCAGAAGATGTCGTGATTGTGACCGAGGGAGCAGTAGAAGACGCGTCCCTTGCCGTAGTCGCGGACCCAACTCACGGCGAAGTCGCCGTCGGTGCGCTTCATGCCTTTCTTGGTGAAGTCGGTCACTCCCGGCCCAAGGCTCAGGAGCACGCGCAGGTTCTCGCGCGAATAGGGATCGCGGATCTGGTAGATCTCGTCCTTCACGTCGAAGCCCTTGCCCATAAACACCTGGGTCAGCGGATGGCCCGGGTCGTCGATCTTGACCGATACGGTGTCGCCCGCCCCCCACGGATGACCGTCGAAGTATCCGCCCATCATCTCGCCGTACTCGGCCCAGTCGTAGAAACAGTCCGTCGCCGCATGAATGCCGACGATACCTTTCCCGGACTTCACGAAATCGAGGAGGGCCTGCTTCATCACGGCGTCCTCGAACAGCGTGCCGGTCGTGTTGTTGAAACACACCGCGTCGAATTGCTTGAGACTGTCGGCGGCGAACACGGCGGGGTCGTCCGAGAGCACTGCTTCGAACGCGCCGGTCTTGCGGCCCATGATCTCAAGCGCCTTCGCCCCATACGGAATGGCGCTGTGTGCATACCCTTTGCACAGGTTGAATACGAGAAGCTTGCGCGGCACCTGCGGAGCGACGCGGGCCTTGCCAGGCATGGCGTTCTCAATCAACTGCACTTCCTCGGCGCTCTGAGCATGCGTCGGCGCGGCAAACGCCGCCGTCAACGCCAGCATCAGCCCCGCGGCAAGCAAACGCACCGCACCCGAAGCACTCGTGTTCTCGCTGGTTCGCCTCATGGTCCAAGTCCCTTCTCGGTTGCACCCAGTCGTGTCTCGGAAACGACGGGAATCGTAACATGGGGCTCTCTTGGAGCCCCCGTAGACAAGGCTTCACTCAGTCTAGCGAATCTGCGCGCGAGTGTCCATGTCCGCACTCAATTCGTCCGCACACTTGGTTGCACCCGTTATGTGGGAATGATAAGATTCGCGCTCGGGGAAGCCTACCTACATTGACGGCTGCGGTGAGAGGGAGTCGTCGTCTCAGACGGGTGGATTGTATCTGGTGGACTCTGTCTACCCGTATGTCACGGCGATGAGGCAGGGCATGGTTTGCGGTACGATTCTGGTTTGCCGCGCACGGCGCGGGGAAGGAAAGTGGCAATGACGGCTCGGTTTGCTCGGTTGGTTGTAGTGCTAGTAGGACTTGTTCTGTTCACGATGGCCGCATCGGCGGCCGAGGAACCGCAGGTCGTCGCCGATTCCGTGGCGGAGTTCTCGGGCGTCCAGGGGCAGGATGGGTGGTACTACATGCAACTTGGCATCGCCGCGCCCCCCTTTGAGGACTTCTTCGGGGAAATAGGCACATACGATCAGGGAAGATGGGGCAGCTTGGATGATGCGTGGCAAACGGCGTCGCTCTACAAGGGGCAGGTCGTCTCAGGCATCGGTGTGGTCTACCCTGTTCGTCGTTGGGTGAGCGAGGTCGATGACTTCGTGTTCGTCTCAGGGGTGCTAGACAAACAGGGCTCCGAGGCGACGTCGGCCTATGTGACCGTCCGCTTCGAGGTGGACGGTGCATCTGTGTTCGAAGTGAGTGCAGGGACGGACGCCCAGACGGCAATTCCGTTCTCCTTCGTGACCTCAGTTTCTTCAGGCAGCAACCTGGACGCTGTCGTCACAGGGGACTTCGCCAGAGACATTCAGGCAGACTTGTCATTCACAGTCTCCACCGGTTCCTTCACCTTTGGGGAATACGCTCTTGAACGAGGCTGGCCCGTGTTGCAGCAGCCCTGGTATTTCAATGACCTGAGAAGTTTGGCCATCAACGCCGACGACCAGGTCTTGGCGGGAGGGAGTCGGCCCCGCTTGTTCACGGAAGACGGCAAGTACGTTCGGGATTGGCCAGGCAGTACCCAGAAATGCGCCTTCGACGACGAAGGCTATCTGTATTCCATGAGCTGGATGATGCAACCCATCAAGAAGCACTCGCCTGCGGGCGACCTCGTTGCGGAGGGTTTTGAGAACGCCTTCAGGCTTGCGGGCGGCAACGCGTCAGACCTGTTTGTGCTCTTCCTGGCAGACCTCGATGACGCGAGAGTCGCCCGACTCACGTCCGACCTTGTTGAAATGACGAGTTGGGGAAGCAAGGGCAGTGGCCCGGGTCAGTTCGAGTTCGGCGACTTCATGGCGGGCGAGCCGAACTATGGGGGCATCGCACTGGACGGCGATGACGTCGTCTACGTAGCGGACCCGCTGAATCAACGGATTCAGAAATTCGACATTGACGGACAGTTCCTTGGCGAATGGAGTTGCGGAACAATCCCGCTAGGCCTTGCCATCGACGCCTCAGGCACGGTCTACACCTGCGACAGCCTCAACCCCGCAGTCCTGAAATACGCGAATGACGGCACGTTGCTTGATTCCTGGAGTCTCGTCAACGGATGGCCTGAGGACAGAGCGATTCCCGTCGAGATCGCTTTGGACAGCCATGGGAATGTGTACGTTGGGGACAACGGCAAACGCGTCCAGAAGTTCTCGCCCAACGGTGACCCGCTCGCTACATGGACCTGCCTCGGAGCCGGCGACCACAATGTTGGATGGCCGGGCGGGCTGGACATGGACGGTGCGGAACTGCTCGCAGTAGACAACGGGAATGGCAGAATCAACCGGTTCAGCGCCGACGGGATCCTCGCAAACACGTGGGGATCGCTGGGCACAGGTTCGGGGCAGTTCGATTACCCGGTGGATATCACCGTCGGTCCGGACGGCAGCGTCTATGTAACCGATGCGGGCAACGACCGGGTGCAGAAATTCGATGCCGCTGGACAGTTCCTGCTTGAGTGGGGAACTACCGGGAGCGGCCCCGGCCAGTTTGATTTCCCCTGCGGCATCTCGGCAAGCGAGACGGGGCTCGTATTCGTGGTGGACAAGAAGAACGGCCGCATCCAGGCGTTCACGTCAGACGGCATCTACGTGCGGGAATGGGACGAGTCGAACACTGCGGTCGCCCCTTTCAACTGGCTCATGTGTGACGATCATCCCTTCGTCGAGTGTGGACCCGACAACCTTGTGTATGTGACGGATTTGATGGACCATGCTGTGCGGGTCTTCACGGAAGAAGGTGTCCCCGTGCGTCAGTTCACAGGGCCTTCCTCGTTCTATCCGCTTGGCATGACCGTCCAAAGCACGGGGCACGTGATTGTGAGCACCTATGGGGGCGGAGGCCTTGTCTGGCGTTTTGCTCCGGAGGGGTACGTACAAGCCACGTTCGGTGGCGGTGGTACGGGCCCCGGCCAGTTTTCGGCAGCCTTTGGTCTTGCAGCAGATGATACAGGCGCGCTGTACGTTTCGGATGCATACAACTGCAACATCCAGAAATTCCGGTACGTCGAGCGTTCGGAGAAC
>JAAEQP010000103.1 GCA_024231375.1 bacterium
GTCACCTATCTCTGGGGACAGGACTGGGATCTGCCCACGCTCATCGGCAACTGCGAGAAGACCGGGCTCCAGGGCGTTGAACTCCGCGTCGAGCACAAGCACGGCGTCACGGTTGACATGACGCCCGCACAACGCGCCGAAGTCAAGAAACGGTTCGCGGACAGTCCCGTCGTCAACCTCGGCATGGGAACGAACCAGGATTTCGACGATCCCAATCCCGAGAAGCTCAAGGCGAACGTCGAAGGCGCGAAGGCCTTCCTGCAGCTTAGCGCGGACACAGGAGGTTCCGGAATCAAGGTCAAGCCCAACGATTTTCACCCGGGCGTGCCGCGCGAGAAGACCATCGAGCAAATCGGCAAGGGCCTGAACGAAGTGGGCGCATTCGCCGGCGGTCTGGGTCAGAAGATTCGTGTCGAGGTCCATGGCAAGTGCTGCGAACTTCCCACCATGAAGGCGATCTTTGACCACGTAACCGACCCCAACGTCGGCATGTGCTGGAACTCCAACGGCCAGGATCTGAAGGGCGAGGGGTTGGAGTACAACTTCAACCTGGTCAAGGACCGCTTCGCTGACACAGTCCACGTCCGTGAACTCAATATCGGCGAGTATCCCTACCAGAAGCTGATGGACCTGTTCGTGGCCATGGACTACGACGGCTGGATTCTGCTTGAAGCCCGCACAAAGCCCGCGGATCGGGTGAAGGCGCTCATCGAGCAGCGTGAGGTGTGGGAAAAGATGATAGGTCGCGCCTAGCGCCGATTCGAGCGATATACCCGGGCCGAGGCTCTATTTGCGGGCCTCGGCCCGGTTTCGTTTCAGGACTACTCGCCGCGCTTGGCCTTGTCGGCCTCGTCCTTGATGGTGCGCAGCAGCGACGAGTCGTCGTGAGTGTCCTGCCCGATTTCCCAGATCATGATGCCGCTTAGACCGTTGTCGAAGGCGAGCCGCGTCTTTCTGCGCATCATGGCCGGACCGTTGTAGTAGAAGCCGCCTGCCTCATCGTCCTCCAGAGAAGGCGCGAACTGCTCGACGATGCCCTGATACGCCATGGCTTCGTCGGTATTCGCCATTCGGCGACCGTAGAACGGTACGCCGAGGCCTATCTTGGCGGGCGGCACACCATCCCGCACGAACCGATCGCACGCCGCTTGGGCATGCTCGAACGCGGAATGGCGGCGTCCGCCGTCGTAGGCCATCAGGTGGATGCGGTCAAGGGCGGCGTAGGCACGGTCGGACAGGCGTTGGTGCCGATTGAGAGCCACGGTGACGAGGAGTCCGTGCGGTTCGAATGCGCGTTTTGTGTCCACAATGAGGTCCGAGTAGGCGGCTTTCTCTTCGGCGTTTTCGGGGAATTCCCAATCGTAGTCCGCGCCGTCGAAGCCGTTGGCAAGACAGTAGTCCGTCAGTTCCGACACGAACCGGCTCCGCAGGGTCTTGTCGGTGGCCATTGCGCCGAATCCCGTCGAGCGGCCCCAGCCGCCCAGGGCGACGAGGATGCGTGTACCGTGCTGCCGTTTCATGTCCTGGACCCGCGCCACGAATTCCGTTGTCGCGCGGCCGGAATCGAGGGTGCCGTCTTCTCGGGGCTCGATGGAGAAGAGTATGACATCCGTCAGGTAGCGGCCGGTTTCCGGGGGGACATTCGCCCACTGGTATTCCGGCAGGTACCCGATGATCGCGAAATCGCGATCCCTCATGTCGCCCTTGGGCGAGGTGGTCGAGCATCCCGCCAGAGCGAGTAACGCAGCCGCGTGAATCCACCGTGTGTGCATTCGCAGTTCTCCTTGGTGTGACAATACCGGGTTGCCAGTCCGGCGATGCGCCACCTATACTCAGCGCGCGATCAACCATCCACCAACCGTGGGGACTAACATGATCAGTATAGACTCTCAGACCGAGAACACGCACCTCATCCGCGTGGGCGTCGTGGGCATTTCTCGCGGTATGACGTTCGCCAAAGGCGGACCGCGTGTGGGGATGGACTTGGTCGCCGTCTGCGACACGTGGGAAGAACGGTTGAACGAAGCGGGGCAGGAACTCGGTGTCGCCACGTACACGGACTACGACGCTTTCCTGGAACACGATCTGGACGCGGTGGTCCTCGCGAACTACTTCCACGAGCATGCCCCCTTCGCCATTAAGGCGCTCGACGCGGGCAAGCACGTGATGAGCGAATGCGCAGCGTGCCACACGCTGGGTGAAGGCGTGGCATTGGCCCGGGCGATCGAGCGGTCGGGGTGCATCTACATGCTGGCCGAGAACTACCCGTACATGGTCTACAACCAGGAGATGCGGCGGTTGTTCCAGGAGGGAACGATCGGCGAATTTCGCTATGGCGAGGGCGAGTATGTGCATCCTGACAGCGCGCGCGTGTGTTTGAGCCGGAGCCCCGGCACGACCCATTGGCGCAACTGGATTCCATCGACGTACTACTGCACCCATTCCGTGGCGCCTGTCATGTATATCACGGATACGCGGCCCGTCCGCGTGAACGGATTTGTGGTGCCCTACGACTTCAACGACCCGGCCCAGACCTCGCGCGTGAAGTTCAGCGATACGGCGGCGGCCATCATGTTGCGGATGGACAACGGCGCGGTGGTGAAATCGCTGCACGGTGCGTTGCGCGGGCACCAGAACTACGTCCGCATCCACGGCAACAAGGGGATGATGGAGAACGCGCGCATCGGCGACGACAAGAACATGCTTCGAGTGCATCTTGCACCCCACGGCAAGGAGCAGGCTGAGGTCGACGAGCGCGTGTATCTGCCCGAGTTCCCCGAACACCACGAGGAAGCGACGCGCGCGGGGCATGGCGGCGGTGACTTCTTCACGAACTACCATTTTGCAGAGGCGATCCGGACGGGGCAGCAGCCCTATCTCGACGTGTACCGCGCCATCGACATGAGCATTGTGGGGATACTGGCGTTCCGGTCAGCCCTGGAAGACGGCGCCCCTATCGACGTGCCGGACTTCCGCGACGAGGATGCGCGAAAGTTGTTCGAGGACGATCAGTGGACGCCCGACCCGACGCGCGACGGGGACGATGGGCCGGCGAGCAGCGTCCTGGGTCACCTCGAACCATCGGAGGAGGCGGTGCGGTTCTCGCGTGAAGTGTGGGCCGACGTGGGGTACGACGGCGACTGACCGAGACTATGCCTCGAACAGGCCGGTCACCATGTATGCCTGGAGTTTGCCCGTATCCGTCGAGTTGAAGAAGCCTCTCGTACCGTCCGGGGACAGGAACGGGTGGATGTGACAGCCTTTCAGGGACGGATCGGTGCGTGAATCCAGGACCCGGTGCCAGTTGATCAACGGTCCAGGGGCATCCTCGGGGAATTCCGCCACATACAGTTCCCAGGTTTCGGACCCCACGCGGTAGTCGCTGATGAATCGTTTCCCGGCGCTGTCCGTTGCGAAGTGGCAGAACATTGGATGCTCGACTCCTTCGGTCAGCATGATGCGCTCGCCGCCGGGGGTGGCCAGTCCGTCGTGGTCGTCCGACGCGGTGGGCGGCGATTCCACGAGTTCACAGACCCCGCGACCCCGCACACTGGTGCTCGTGATAGCGCGTCGGGTGTCGCCCCGCCAGCACTGGTGCCCCTGGCAGAACTCCGTCCCGTCGCGGCCCCAAGGCATGGCGCGAAAGTTGGTTCCGTCGTCGCGAATGACGTGAATGTCCGCGCCGTCGCCGCCGGTAAGCCTGGATACCTTCCCTCTCTCATCGAACACGCCGCCGTGGTTTTCCTGCACGAGGACGTCGCGGGTCCCCTCCGGGTCCGTGGCACGGCAGTACTGGGGGTGCATGTTGAGCCACGAGGGGCCTTCGAGGACCACACGGACGGATGCCTCATCGACATCAAACACCATCAGGCCGTAGGGGGCGTTTTCCGTGTTGCCGTCGCCCATGAACGCCGACAACCCGAGGCGCTTTCCGTCGGACGAGATGGTCGACAGGGGATAGAGGCGGCTGGGCCGGTACGATGTGCCGGGGATTGGCCCGTCCACCACGAGGATTGTCTCGCGTTGGGTGCCGTCGAGGCGGACGCGTTTGAGCGTGAATTGGCCGCCTCCGACCGTGGTTTCATTCACGAAGTAGTACAACCATTGACCGTCGGGGCGGATGGAAGGAGCTGTGGCGCCGGTCTCCTCGGTCAGGGGCGAGAGAGCGCACCTGTTCTCAGTGTCGCAGAGGAGGTA
>JAAEQP010000104.1 GCA_024231375.1 bacterium
GGGACGCGCGCACGCGGAGCCGGTCGCCGCCCGACTCACCGGTGAGCACGAACTCGGCTTCGTTGGGTGGTGTGACAATGCGCAGAGCTTCCGTTCGTGTCGGTTTCGGTGCGCCATCAGACGCGGCCAGCGTCACAGGGGCCTGGATGGCTGCCAAGTCCCATCCTTTGGCCGTGCCGGGCCACTGTTCCACCACGCGGGCACCCGCGCTGGCCTGAGCAATTCCCGCCGGGCGGTGGACCGCGCACACGCGGTGGACATATTGCCGCCGGGGCAGCAGTTCGTCGCGCACGTGGGGGCACCACTGCGATGCAGGCAATCCGCTGGCGGCGCAGACAGACACTCGGCGCGCCATGCTGCCCGCGGCAGGCCATGCTGCTTCCGGTCTTGGCGGTAGCGCACGAAAGATGCGCGAGGCCAAGGGCAATGCGGCCTCCGCGCCGACGAGCCGGCGCGACGCAGTTGCGTCGTTGTTGCCAAGCCACACGCCTACCACGTAGTGCTGATTGAACACGAAGGTCCAGGCGTCGTGATGGCCCGTCGACGTCCCCGTCTTCCAGCATACCCGCGGGGCGATACCCGAGGCCTTCACGAGATCGGAGGATGCCTCGCTCGGGAACGGCTGGTCGAGCATGGTATAGACCATGAAGCAGGTGTCCGACGATAGATGGCGTATCGGAGCATGTCTCGGCGTGTCGGCGAGTTCGCGCAAGGGGCGGTACTCGCCCAGATTCGCCAGCATGCAGTAGGCGGCCACCATCTCGTCGAGCCGCACTTCGCAGTTGCCCAAGGTCAACCCGAGCCCGTAATGCTCAGGCATCTCGTTCAGTGTCGTGAGTCCGGACAGCCCCAGGAGTTCGTGCAGTGCCGCGACCCCGATTCGGTTGAGGGCGATGACGGCCGGCACGTTGAGAGACGCCGGCAACGCACGCCGCGCCCGCACCAGACCCCGCAGATGACCGTCGTAGTTCTCGGGCCGGTACCGGCCGAAATCGAGCGTTCCGTCGAGCAGCATCTCCGACGGGTAGAGTCTGTTCCGTTCCATGGCCAGCGCATAGGTGAACGGTTTTAGCGCAGACCCCGGTGAACGGCGCGCCCGGCACGCGTCGACCTGGCCTCCGCCCGGAGTACCGAAGAAATCGGCCGAACCCACGCGGGCCAGCACCGTCGCGTCGGCCGCGTCGACCACGATAAGCGCCGCGTTCGTGACCTCGCCGTCAAACGCCTTCAAGCGATGCGATACATAGGACTCCGCCATCGCTTGGAGGTCGCGGTCGAGGGTCGTTGCGACCTGCCTGCCACGCCCAAGGACCGGTCCCAAGCGCATGGCGAGGTGGGGTGAGAGGCGCGGAAACGCGTGCCATTGAGCTTCAATCTGTCGCGATTTCGCAGCATCCCATTGTGCCACGGTGATAAACCCTTCGTCCCTCATCCGATCGAGCACGTAGTCGCGTCGACGCCGGGCCTTGTCCGGGTTTGCGAGAGGCATGAGGGCCGTGGGCGCCTTCGGTAGCCCTGCCAGGAGCGCCGCCTCCGGCAGCGTGAGTTCGCGGGCGGGTTTGCCGAAGTACCGGCGTGCCGCGGCCTCGCACCCGACCAGGTTCAGTCCATAGGGTGCGCTGTTCACATAGGCCCAAAGAATGCGATCCTTGTCGATGCGACGTTCGAGCCGCAAGGCTTGCGCCGCCTGGTACGCCTTGCCCGAAAGTGACCGCGTGCATTGGTCCGTCTGCTTGACCACCTGCATGGTGATCGTGGACGCGCCCGACACCACGCGGCGTCCCCATAGGTTCTGCCATGCCGCACGCACCACGGCGACCGGGTCCACCCCGTGATGAGCCCGGTACCGCTGGTCTTCCGCGGCAATGGTCGCTTGCACCAGATAGGGGCTGATGCCGTCGAGGTCGCGCACGAAACACCATTGCTCATCCGCGTTCAGTACCGGATGCAACAGGCGGCCTTCGCGGTCCACCATTTCGCCGGACGGACACAGCGTCACGTAGCGGTCCGCATCCATGGGCCAATACAGAAGCACGGCCATGCCGCCGAGACAGAATCCGCCCGCCACGGCGGATGCCAGCGCAAGCCGCCGCCACGAAAGCTGCGCGCGCAGCCTCGCGACGAGAGCGGAGCCTTTGTCTCGGAGCCCGTCCATCGCTATCTAATCACCCTCATCGTTGACACCGCCGAAGCGCCCCGGACCGTCGCGTCGTACATGCACTCGGCTTCCACGGCGGGATACTGATACGTGCCGGGAGTCACGGCCCGCACCACGTAGTAGAACCGGTGCTGTCCTCGTTTCAGATGGTCAAAGGCCAGCACCAGCCGGTCATCGCGGATATCCACGTACGACGGTGTGGCGGGATCCTTGAACGCGTTGCCCGGCGTGGCGCTCACATCGAGCCGGGGATTCTCAATTTCGAATCCCGCGGGCAACAGGTCGGCGACCACCACGTTTTTCACGGTATTCTTGCAGTCGAGTGTCAGTCCGATGACGTAACTCTCCCCGTGGGCCGCTTGCGTGCTCACCGCCGGCTTCCCGTCGGGATGCCGCATGTTGCGCGTTACCTCGATGCCGTGCGCGTAAGCCTTCAGGTTCGGCTGCTCCGGCACGCCTCGTGTCGTCACGTTCACGTATACGTTCACCGTGCCTGTATTGCTGACCGTGAACGCACCCGCGGGCCCTTCGTGCAACCCCGCGTACACCTGGTCGTTTTCGATGGCATGATCGCCATCCGCCGCCGTCACCACGGCAGTCCGTTTCATCTCGGGGGAGGTTTCGGTGAGGGATAGATAGGAGCCCAACGCCGACGCGACGAACGCAGTCTCCTGCGTATTGCCGTATCGACGGTCCTTGATGAACGCGAACAATTGACCCGCCAACAACGCCATCTCTGCCGGGTCGCCCTTCATCCGGCACAGGGCCAGCAGTTCGACCGCCCGGTTGCGGATGTCCGAGTTCAGTGTGCGGTCCTGTTCCTTTGTCGTGTACCGCTCGGACGGCCTCTTCTCCAAGTACATCTTCACGCGGTCCGTGTCGGCCGTGTTCAGGGCAAGCGCGGCCGCCAGGAGGTACCGCGACGCGCGCGGCAAGGTCACGTCGTCGAATCGTTCAATGCTGTCGATGGCCTCCAGATCGCCGTCCAGAGCCAGAACGTACACTGCATAGGCACGCAGATACAGGCTGGACTTCGAGTCGTCCGACCAGTCATTGGCCAGCCGACGCACATACGCCTGAAGCGATTTGAAGTTGCCCTCGGGCAACGCCAGTTCGCGGTCGGTCTTCACCTGGGTCAAGAAATGAAGCGCGTACACCGAACCGTAAGGGTAGTCGTGGCGATGTCCGGGCCAATAGCCCAACCCGCCCGACGCGGTCTGCATGGAGAACAGCCGGTCGATGCCCGCCTGGATGTAGGCCCGCAAGTCGTCCTCGGTATGCACAGCATTGTCCACCAGAGCCCGGCTCTTCCGCAGCAGGTACATGGGCATGAGGCGCGACGTGGTCTGCTCAACGCATCCGTGGGGATAGCCCACCACGTACTTCAGCGCGTCGTAGATCTGCCATTCCGGGCCCATCGACGCCTTCACTTCCAACGACACGCGTTCGTCGTCGACGAACTTCGCGTTTCGGAAGGTCCGACTCTCGTCCGGCGGCAACACCACCAACTCGTGGTGCGTCTGGTACGCCGCCGGCGTACGCACGGGGATGGGTGCCCGTTCGGACAGGCGCTCAACTTCGGTTCCCGTCGGGTCGGTCACCACCGCCTCCCATAGAATTGCGCCTTGGCCGATCTTCACGCCTGCCGCGAACTCGGCTTCCACGCTTTGTTCGCCGTGGGGCGGCACGTTCAACGTGCGGCTGCCTTCACCGGCTCGCAGCGTGCCTTCGACCGACCAGCGGACCGTGGCCTTGCACGCGGCATCGCTGTTATTGAACACCACGGCCCGGCAGGTGGTGGTGTCGCTCGGCAGCAGGAACCGCGGCATGCTGGTTCGGAGCATGTAGGGACGCCGCACGTAGACTTGGGCGCTGTTCGACCCAAGGGCCTTGTCCGAGCAGGCCACTGCCACCAGCCGCAACTGCCCCGTGAACTCCGGCACCGGAATGGTCACCGTCGCACGGCCCGATTCGTCTGTCTGGACCACGCCCGACCACAGGGCCACCGGCTTGATCCAGTTCTCGCCCACCGTGCTGCCGCGTTTGGCCAGCAAGGCGTCCGAGTCGCCGCCTTCGTCCGGTTTCTCGAAATCGTAGGCCACCTTGTCGTAGTAGTGGGCGCGGTTGAATTGGGCTCGGCGCGGGCGTTTCAGCCAACCATAGGCATCGGGCGTTTTGTAGTTAGTGATGCCGTGAATGCCCTCGTCGACCGCCGCCAGCGTGATTTCCGTGGCCGTCCCGTTTCCCTGGCCGTCCCGCGTCAGTACCTCGAACGTCGCATCCGTGCTGGGCCGGATCTCTTCAGGCAACGCCAGGAAGTCCACCTCCACGCGCCGGTTCGGGTCGGTGACCTGGAGATTCGCCATGGCGAAGCTCGAGAAGGGGTACACCTGGCGCCGATCCTTCTTGATGGCGTGAATCACCGTCGCTTCGACCCACACGTTCGGGAACTGTTCCTTGGTCACTGCAATTCGTGTCGTGCCTACACCGTTCTCAATGGCCACCGGCACCATCCGCTGGATGTCGCCGCCTTGCACCACCACGATGCCCTTCCCGTCAAACGGCGACTCGACTCGCACCACGGCTTCCTCGCCGATGGTGTACTCGTCCTTGTCGAGCGTCAGTTTCAGGAGACTCGGGCGGGACGGGTCGGCAGGCCGGCACCGGCCGCCATAGCCGTAGAACGATTGGGTGCTGTATTGTGGCGTCGCTTCCGAATGCACGCGCACCCGGTAGTAGCCATATCCGCTGAAGTCGAACGACACCGTGCCGCGACCGTCGGTCAGGGGAACGTCCTTCGTCTCCACTTCCTCGTAGGTCTGCGACCAGTTCGACTGGTGGTGCGTGTAGTACCGCCGGACGTAGTAGCTCCATATCCGCTTTTCCAGCGTTACCTTCACAGTGGGAAGGTCCGCGGGACTCTCGTCCAGCTTGACCGCCGCCACGTGAACGTCGAGCCCGCCTTCCGTGCGTGGTTGCGAGCCAATGCCCAGGCAGATGTCCGACGGGAACATGAAGGCATCGGCCGTACCGGTGACGGCGCGACCACCCAACTCGAACACGCGTCCCACGGCCGTGGCTTTCATGGGTGCCGTAGCCTTGGCAGGTGCGTTGTAGGTAAACGTGAACCGCGCGTTGCCCGCCTCATCGGTCTCGGCTTCGCCGCACAGGATCGGGCTCGGCTTGAAATCCGAATCGTTGTCGAAGGTGTACTCGCTCCAATGCTCGGGCTTATAGCCTCCGCGATGCAGCAGCACCCCACCTTCGGTGCGTCGCTCCGCCGCGGGCGCGCCAAACAAGTGCTGGGCGTTCACGAGCAGCGCGTATTCCTTGCCGGCCACCATGCGCGTGGCGGGCACCGTCGTTTCCGCTTTGATGCGGTTCGGTACGAAGTCTTCCAGGCTGAACACGTAGGACCCTACCACCTTGTTGCTGCCCGGCACTTCGATGCGTGCCGTGTATTTCCCCGTGGGGTACGCCGCCTGCGTGACGAGGTCCGTGGCTCCCGTGCCGAGGGCCGACAGCGTCGTCGGTTGCGACAGCAGCGCGCGCCCATTGGGTTTGATCACCTTCAGCATCAACGGCACGTCGGGCACGGCGTCGCCGTAGTTTGTGCGCACAATCCACCGGAGATGGGCCGTTTCGCCCGGACGGTACAGATCGCGGTCCGCGTAGACAAAGGCGTCATATCCGTCGCGCTCATACTGCGGCATGCCGGGGGTAGCGGGAACCTTATCCTCCTGGCGCCGCCGGAGTTCGAGGAATGTGAAATCGCCCTTGTGCTCGACCACGGCCACCGACGGCCATCCCAGCGATGTGTCGAAGGGGCCCAACCGGCAGATGCCGTCTTCGCCCGTGTTGGTCACCCCCAGAATCTGGTTCTTGGACGAGTGAACCGTGACTTTGGCCAGGTGGCGGGGTTCGAGGGTGAACAGGTCATGCACGAACAGCACCACCTGGTCCTGCTGCCAATGGGCGAGGACGCCGATGTCCGTGCGAACCGCCATGGTGAAGCAGGTGTTTGCCTTTTCGCCTCGCAACGCCAGGCAGAACACGCCCCGCTGATCTTCGGGCAAGATCCCGTCCATGTCCAGTTCCGTCTCGGCGATGAGACCGTCGTCAACGGCCAGTTCCACCTCGTGCTTGGCCACTTCGCGGCTCCACCGCGAGATGAAGTTCCAATTGCCCTTCCCATCGCGGATGTCGTTCAGGGCTACCGCAATGTTGGACGGGAACATCCGATTGACCTGCACGGTGCCCTTGGGCACGTCGCGCGACTCGATCCGCAACGTGCCATGGCCGTCCCGCCGTGGGAAGTAGAACTCGCCCTCACGCGCCATGCCCACGTAGGGCGGAATGGTTTCCGTTCGCACGCGGTGCGTCAGGTCTTCATCGGTGGTCTGGGTCTGGTTGAAGCCCAGTCCTGTGGCGAACCGGAGTTCGTACGACTGATTGGACCGCCATTGCCCGCGTAGCGTGACCGAAGAACCATACCGCGACTCAACACTCAGGTCAGGCACTTCCGGTTCGATCGTCAAATGCTCTTTCAGGTCCGTCAGGGTCACTTTCATGTTGAATCGGAGATTCAACACCCGCCCGAATCGCTGGTCGTGTCCCCAATACGTGTGCTGCACGCGCAACGGCGCCGCCGAACGTCGGGCCTCCTGTTGCAGGTTCGGATGCACCAAGTCCAGGGTCCTATCGGCCTTCAACACGCGCCGCTCGGTGCCGGGCAATCCCGCCGTCAACGTGACCGTGAGTTTCGCGCCCTCGCCCTGGGCAAGGCGAACGCGGACCTGCGCGTGCGTAGAAATGGTCGCATCCGTATCGCGCACCTCGAAAGGAATCACTTCCTCCGTGGCTGCGTCGGTAATGGTAAGGTGACCTGCCAGGGCCTCCATCTTGATACGTCGATTGAAGTTGATCGAGAAGTCCTGGTACTCGTTGGCAATATGCGACCATTGGACGCTCTTGACCTCCAACGGTGCGTCTGGGTAGTACGACACGTGGGGCTTCGCAAGCATGACGGTCCCCGTCCCGTCGGTGAGCCCCTTGTCGACCTGGATCGCCACCGGCCACTGATCGTTGTCGGCCACGGCAATGCGGCACGTCTTGCTGTTCGTCGCCGTCTCAACGCTGTAGGCCACATCGCGCGCCTTGTCATCGCCGTCCGGCACGGTGGTGACGCGAAGATGCTTGGGGAGCACGTCCGGTGCCACGGGATAGGAAAACTGTATCCCCAACACGGTCCGCTGTCCCGCTTCTTCAATGGTCCACACCTTGCCCACGCGCAACGGACTCGATGCGAACCGGAACGCGCGATGCGTTGGGTTCAGGGGTAGGCCCTCTTTGGAACGAAGGCCCGCGTCGAGAACCACTTCGACAAGCGTGTACGGCTTCGGCTTCTCTATCTCCAGCACCACATGGTTCTGCCCACTTCGAGCCGTACCCTTCAGGTCGGGCGACGTCGTCATCAGCGGCCGGTCGCCCGTGCCGTCAAGGGCCAATGCGCGGTCGAAGATCACTACGATGCGGTCCTCAAGCGCCTCATCCGGCAGAGGCAGCACGCCCACAACATTCAAATGCCCCTCCTGGGCCGGGGGCAGGTCCGCGACCGAAACGGCCTCGGGTTTGGGGGCCGCGGGTTCGGGTACGGCCACCGGCTCCTGACCAACAGGTTGCGGCGCGCTCTCGGCCGCCAGGCCACGTTCCGGCCCCGGTAACGCAAGGATGACCAGCACGGCCAACACCGTGGCGGTTCCGATCATGGCGGGCTGGAACGAAGGGTGGTGGTCGGCGAGGGTGGCGAGGAAGGATCGCAGCTTCATGTCAGAACTCCCGGCGTGTGTAAGTATGCAGCCGTTTCAACGGACCTGCCGCTCGCGCATGCAGCACGTAGTGGCGCTGCCGGAGCGGGGGTGATCGTCCGTTCACTATAATACGACACCTTTAGCGAAAGTTCCTAAAGGTGCGAGGGAGGCCCATGGAGCCGGGACGTGTTGGGCGCGCTGCCTACCGTTTCCGAAGCCGGTCCAGCAATGAACCAGGACGCGGCTCGAACAAGCGCTTCGGACCGGCCGCCGGCGGGTCGGTGGCCGTGTCGCCGGAAATGTCCCCTGTGCCGTCGCCGGTCGCACCGGTCAATCCGGCCATCAATTCCCGAAGCTGCTGCAGGGCCTGCTGACTTTCCGTGATATTGGCCTGGATGCTGCGCAGATCTTCGTTGCCCAACGCGCCTTTCAGGAAATCCAGCCGCTCGTTCTGCTGGTTCACGGCTTTGTGCGCTGAGTCGAGGGTGTCGCTGTCGAGGCCCATGGGGTTCATCTCGATAACCGTCTTAGTGAATGTCTGCCAGTTGCCGATCGCATCGTTCAACGTGTTCTGCAGACTGGTCAGGTCTTCCAAGGTCATGCTCTTGCCTTGCATGGACTTCAGCGTCTTGGTCATCTGCCCCAGCGATTTCGACATGTTCTCCATCGATTTTGCCAAGTCCGGCACCCCAGTCCGCTCCCGCATGGCTTCCAGCGTGTTGACGGCCGTCTCCATGTTCTTCCGCACGCTGTCCAGATTCCGCGAGAAGCCGTAGTCTGAATACGCCGCCATCACCGCCTTCGAAATCGCGTCGAAATCGGCCCGCCACTGGGCGTCCATGTTGGGCCAGTTGCGGTAGTTGGTGTTGATGGTCTGCCAGATGCCGTTGGCTTCCTGCAGCGCCTTCTGGAGTCTCTGCGTCGCGAATCCGAACTCCGCCCCCTGCTCCACGCGCTTGAACGCGGCCCGCGCCGCGTCGAAAGCATCGGCAAACTCTTGGCCCGCCTGCGTGCCGTACACCGGCTCCGAGGCAGTACTTACGCCCGCCAGAGCAAGAATAATCGTTGTCACAACTGCGAATCTTCGCATGGCATGGTTCTCCCGTCGTTCTCCCTACAATACCCGCGACCCCCTCCGGGGTTTCATCCAACGGTTCGTCCCTGCTCCGTCCCATAGGTCGTATAGGTCCAATAGGTCCTATTCCGGTGTCCCCTCCGTTTGACCATCCCCGCCACGGGCGCGTAAACTCGCTGCGGACTACGGCGTTAATGACAGGAGACTTCCTTGTGAGAAATGCAATTCTTCCGAAATTCTCAGTAACCTTCTTCACATTCGCGGCGATACTACTTGCCCTGCTGCTCTGCGCACCCGCGCAGGCCGAGAGCCAGCGCCTCAGCATCGGCGAAGGGGCCGACGAGATTCCCCTGCTGATTGTCGAAGGGACCCCCTACGAAATGGGCAAGGCCTTCGGGTCATTGATGAAGACCGAGATTCAGACCCTGTTCAATCGCGTGAGAGTCGGATTGGAGTTGGTTGGCGAAGAACGGCACACGCCCGAGAGCCTCGACGCCGCCTGGGCCCAGTTGGAACCCCACACCGACGAGCGGTTCAAGGAGGAGATGCGCGGGTTGGCCGACGGCGCCGAATTGCCTCTCGAAGACGTGGTGCGGTTGCACACGTTCCCGGCCGTGTCGGATTACGCATGCAGCGCCGCGGCCATGTGGGGCGAGGCCACCAAAGACGACCACCTCTACCAGATCCGCAACCTGGACTGGATCATGGAAGGCGGGTTTCAGGACTACCCCGTCGTCGTGGTGTACGTGCCGGATGAAGGCGTGCCCCACGTGAACGTCACGTTTGCGGGCTTTATCGGATGCAACACCGGCATGAACGCCGAAGGCATCACCCTGTCCGAAATCGGCGACTCGCCGGGCCGGGAGTATCCCTTCGACCTCAACGGTACCCATTTCACGACCATGTTCCGCACCATCCTTTATGACGCCACGAATTTGGGTGAAGCGGTCGACATGATCAAGAACGCCAAACGCATCAAGAAGTACCATTTCGTCGTGGGCGACGGTGCGCCGAAAGGCGACCGCGAGAAAGGCGCCGTGAAGATGAAGGCCCACGCGCCCGACCTCATCATCTGGACCGACAACGACGAGAACGACGACGATGCGCCCAACGTGATGAACGACCTCGTGTACCACGCCGAAGGCCGCGACCCCCTCGCGTGGGAACACATCCAGGCCAACTACGGCAGCTACGATTCCCAGAGCATGATTGGGTTCTCCAAAGCCGTACCCACCCACGGCGGCAACCTGCTCGACGTGGTGTACGACGCAACGGGGCAGGAGTTGTGGGTGGCCTACGCCGAGAAGATGGACGAAGCCTACAAACGCCCCTTCGTGCATTTGGACCTCAAAGAACACTTCCGCAAGACCAGCGCCAGCCACACAATCCTTCTCTTGCTCGTGCCCGCCGTGCTCATCGTGGCCCTGGTCGTCTTCATCCGCACGCGGTAGGAGTTCGAAACCGAAGGCCCGGAGTGGGGGAGAAGCGGGCTCTTCGGTAGGGCCGCGCTCCGTCGCGGCCGGCGCTGACCGGATTCCCTCTTGGTACGTAGTGCGCCCTTCAGGGCGTTCTTGTGCGTCGGTGTGAATCCAAGAACGGCCTGAAGGCCGCACTACATACAAGGAACCCCGCCCCGTCGGTCCCTCCCCCGGTAGGGCCGCGCACTGTCGCGGCCGGTGCTACGCGGAATTACTCTTGGTGCGCCGCCCACCCCTCCGCCACCGCGCCGCCACAACCGCGAACACAACCAACGCCACGCACAACGCCAGAAGCGCCCCCTTCACGCCCCAGTTGTTCAGAAGAAGCTCCCGGGCATACTCCCGCGGCACGCTCTGCTCTTGCCTGGCCAGAAAATAGACATCCGATTTGTAGTCCGATCTATCCTTCCTCCAGCGGATGAACTTCTCGGGGTCCCACGGTGCAATGGCGAGTTCTTCATCCGATGGCGGCACGCCAATGGCGCACGCTTCAGGTACTACCTCTGTCATGAGGGTGGATAGACGGCTACCGCCTTTTCCGTACGCCCCGAATTCACAACTGGAGGGGATCCAATGCCCAACGCCTACGGAGACGGGCTCCCCATATGGGTACTTTCCCACCAATTCGCCGTCCCTCTCCTGCCTTTCCTCGACCAGCGTGTCGCCACGTGTTGGGTCGAAGATGCGGGTGTAACACCACAAGGGAATCGTCATCCGGCGGATTCGACGATCTTTGATGCGCAATGCGAGGCAGTGATCGTTTCCCAGTCGCGGGTCAGCCCCAACCAGTTCCAGCGCGAAAGTCCCAGATTCGACGACTGACTCTACGCTCGGGTGGAATCCATCACTCCAGGGAAACAGGTGACGCGCCACGACGCGGTTGAAGGGCCACATGCATAGACCGAAGTCGTCTTCGAGTTTGTTGAATACAGCATCGTCCATGAACCGCGCGTCCCAGACGTAGCCATCGCCCGCGTCAATGACGCCTCCGTTCCGTGCAATCCGGCGAATGCGCTCCCCTGACAAGGACTCCAGTGTAAGCACCCACTCCTGGCGGCTCCGCCATGCGAACTCCACAAAGCAGGGCTGGGAGGCCTCCCTAAGCATTATGGCTCGCCATTGCGCATCCATGAAGTGACCGTCTGGTGGCGTAGACGGAGAAGGCGGCGTGTACTCAAACCTCAGCCGAACACGGCCACATTCCATCGCGCGCTCGCGCTCGATTGCTCGGAGCCATACCTCGCGCGGGTTCATCTCCTCCTCGGCGACTCCGCATAGGGACGATAGCGCGAACGCTGCTATAAACGCGACACGAGTTACGGCAATCAACTTCACGGTGCGGCCCCACGTGGTTATCGAACTGAACCCCCTCGGCAAACGCTACCACCAAGTCATGAAACTGTCAATATGACGCAGCGCGCCTCTCCCCCTCAAGGTGTGCCACCGACAAACTCGTTTGTCGGTGTCCGGGCTTCACACCACCTTGTGGCCCCACCTCACTTTTTGATAGCGTGGCGGCCATCACGGCGACCATCCACAGGGGGACAACCGAATGACTCAGCCCAGTCTTGCACTTCTCATCCTGGCAGCGACCACGACCGCCCTCTTCTGCGGTTCCGCACTTGCCCAGGACCAGGCCGTGCCGCTTGGCTACCAACTTGAGTGCAGCGAGATCTACCCGGCTTGCAAGCCGGGCGAGAGCTGGTTCCAACCGCGGCCTGTGGCCATCCCGGGCCGGGGTGCGGACGGCGCGCCGGTCGTGGTGATGACCATCCAGAGGGCGCTGGGTTCCGATTTCTTCACGGGGCTGGCCGTGGCGCGCACAGACGACATGGGCGCGACCTGGACCGAGCCCCGTGAGTTGCCGCAACTGGGCTGGCGTGATGCGGAGAACGACCTGACCGTGGGCGTGTGCGATTTCACGTGGGCATGGCATGCGCCGACCGGCAAAGCCCTCGGGATCGGGCACACCGCGCGATACACGAAGAAGGGATTCGCGGGGTACGGCAACCGCAGGGACACGGTGTACTCGGTCTACGACCCGGATGCAGACACTTGGTCGCCCTGGACGGTGCTCGAGTTCCCCGAAACCGACAACGACGGATACTTCTTTAACGGCGTTCATGGTCAGTGGTTGGTCGAACCCGGCGGAACCGTCCTTGTGCCCGTCTACTTCATCCCCAAGGGCAAACCCTTCCTTTCGCCCGGCGCGGTGTTCCGGTGCGCTTTCGATGGGACCTCGCTCCGCATTCTCGAAAAGGGCAGCGAGTTGCATCACCCCGTGCCGCGCGGGTTGTACGAGAAATCGCTGACCTTCTACGGCGGCCGCTACTACATGACCATGCGCAATGACAAGAACGGGTTCGTGGCCGTCAGTGATGATGGCCTGCACTTCGGCCCTATCAAGGCGTGGACCTTCGACGACGGGTCGGACCTGGGCAGCTACAACACCCAACAGAAGTGGGTCACCCACAGCGACGGACTGTTCCTGGTCTACACGCGCCGGGGCGCGGACAACGACCACATCGTGCGTCATCGTGCGCCCTTGTTCATTGCCCAGGTGGACGTGGAGCGTCTGTGCGTCCTGCGCGCGACCGAACGTGTCGCCGTACCCGAGCGTGGCAGGGCCTTGGGCAACTTCGACGCCACGACCATCAACGACAAGGAAACGTGGATTACGGTTGCGGGCGGACCCACCTACTGCGCCCGGATTACGTGGGCCACGCCGAACCGCCTCGTCAGCCGGGTGAACTGAGCACGAAACGCGCAATCCTCGACTTTCGCGGCTTTCTGGTCTATGCTGAGGCCCAGGTTTGGGGTCTTGGGGCAACCGGTGGCGGCCCGCGCGCGTGCCATCGGACAAAGCGGGAGGTCATTTTATGCGTAATCTGCGTTCTGGATTGTTCTGTCTCCGCGGAAGTCGAAACGTGGTGTCGACTATCTTTTGCGGACTCTTCTTGTTGGCGTTCGTCGGTTCGGCCGGCCACGCCGGGGCCGATGCCGACGTGGAACTCACGATGGAGACGGACCTGGACATCGTGACGGCGGGCAACCTCCTGCGATACACCCTCCGCGTGTTGAACACTGGACCGGATCCAGTCACGAACGTCTACATTGAGGACTATCTTCCGGCAGAGGTGGAGGTCGTAGCCGTTGCCCTTAGCGACGGCGATTGCCTCGCAGGAACCCCCGGCGACCCCAATGCCCCAACCCTAGGGGTTATCGACGACCTTTCGGCGGGCGAGTCTGCGGCGCTCTCGATCTGGGTGCGTGTGAAGCCCGATGTGCCGGTTAACCCTCTGCTGCCTTGCGATCTGCCGGTGCCGTTCTGCCGCGGCCGGATCTTCAACGACGCCGTGGTGTTCTGTTCGGACCCCGACCCGGACGAATCGAACAACCTGGACCACAGAAGCACGGACGTGAAGTTCGAGGCCGACCTGCAGGTGTTCGCGGCGGACATTCCGGACATCGTGGAAGCAGGCGATCTGTTGAGCTACGAACTGGTCGTCAACAATGCGGGCCCCTCACTGTCACGCGAGGTCGTCTTGTACGCGCAGTTGCCTGATGAGGTTGAGTTCGTGTCATTGGCATTGGCCAAAGACAGCAAGGGCGTAATCGAGGATTTCATCATTACGGCTCAAAACGAACTCCTCATGAACCTTGGCGACCTGCCGCCCGGCGCTCCGCCGTTGGGTCAGGCGAATGTGCTCATCAACACCCAGGTGCTGCCTGGCACGGCTGCGGGGACGATCACGCTTGCTGGCCAGGCCTTCACGAGGCAGACGTTCGACCCGGACGCCCTGAGTAGTGTGGACACGGAAGACACCCTCGTCGTGGCCTGCGACCTGCCGGATGCGCCGGAAAACGTCGATGCGACGGACGGCGTCCACGTGCAGACGGTCGTGGTAACGTGGGACGAGGTCGTTGACGCGACGGCCTACAATGTTTACCGGAACACGAGCGACAGTTTCGGCACGGCGGAACTCTTGGCAACGGTGCCGGACCTCGCCTTCCTGGACTACCGTCCCGCCACCGGGGCCGGCGCCTTCTCGTGCGGCACCCAAGGCATTCAGGTCTTCTACTACTGGGTGACGGCCGTCGATTCCTGCGGCGAAAGCGCGCCCAGCGTGCCCGACACCGGCTACGAAAACGCGGCCAAGTCGGCTACCGACGAGGCGTCCGCGCTTGGCGGGTTCGCGCTGCCCATGCTGGCCGTCACGGCCGCGTGGTTGGCACTCCGCCGCAAGCGCCGTAGTTAGTCGCAGCGCACCGTGTCGGGCTGGTTCAGTCCAGCCCGACGCGTTTCTTCTCCGCGGGCAACCACCGGGTCAGCAGATCCTGGCAGTTGATGACCTTTTCACCGAGGTCCATGGGCACGTAGAAGTAGTGGTTGGACGCTTCGAACCCAATCCGCGAATCCCGTCCCTGGATGGCGTGCAATCGCGTGGCGAGGTCGATTTCGTCGCGCAATACCGCGTCCAGCACCGCGACATGAGGCGCGGCTGCGTCCGACGTTTCGGCCGCCGCCAGTGCATTGCGCGCTACCACGAACTTGGCCTGATTCGCCACGCTGCGGAAGTGGATAGTGCAGACCTCGGCCACATCCAACTCGCGTGCCAGGGCGCGGGCATGGTTCGCGGACAGCTTCTTCCCCGCCACTGCGTCGCGTAGCGTCGCCAGCGACGCATCGAACCCGTCCGCCACCAGATCGAACTGCTGGATGAAGATATCGGGAGGATAGACAGCACGCCAAGCGTCGAGGGCGTCGTAGGGCAACCCGACCATCGTGGCGCCGTAGCCCGTCGGGCGCTCGTAGAGCGGGTTGGCGGGCCCCATCTGTTGAGGCGCGCAATACAACTGGCCACCCGAGTAGGGGTACTCCAAAAAAGCCGCACTGAACCCATTCCAGGCATCGACGACCGCGGGGGCCGCATCGTCGCCAAAGAGGCGTTGCGCCACCCTCAATAGAGCCTCGTCGATGGTACAGTCTTCGATCCCACCCATTTCTGCGAAGACTTCGAGATTGGGCGATGGATGACCGCCCAGGGTCCAACTGAGCATCATCCCTTTGACATCGGTCTCGCGTAGGTTGGCTGCGTGCTGTGCCACGTTGCGCAACGCCGGGATGTACGGTACGGATGAAATCTCCCAGGTGTTGTTGGCCTGGACCTTGGCGAGCGTCTTCAATCCGTGGGCACGGGCGTATCCCCAGTTGCGGGTCGCTCGCGGACC